>NZ_CAMLRU010000136.1 GCF_946482535.1 uncultured Flavobacterium sp. | reverse complement strand
CGAAGGGAAATTGTTCAACGGAGCGAAAGTTAAATTGAACTAATTCATTTTCAAATTTTCAAATCATCACATTTTCAAATTCAAAAAAATGCAAGAAGGTATATCAGGTAAAATCGCCCATTTTTTCATCAATTCGAAGTTAACCATACTATTAATGGTAGGTTTGATGATCATAGGCGTATACAGTTCGTTTCTGATTCCGAGAGAAGAAGAGCCGCAAATTAATGTGCCGATGGCCGACGTAATGGTTGGTTATCCCGGAGCTAGTCCGAGTGAAGTGGAAAGTCGCGTGGTCAAACCTTTGGAAAAAATTCTTTCCAATATCAAAGGCGTTGAGCATGTTCATAGTATGGCCATGAATGGTCAAGCGATGTTGATTGTACAGTTTTATGTTGGGCAAGATGTAGAGCGCTCATATGTTAAACTTTACGACGAATTGGCCAAACACGAAAATATGTTTCCTCAAGGCGTGTACAAACCGATGGTAAAAACTCGTTCTATCGACGATGTTCCGATGTTGGGATTAACGTTGTGGAGCGAAAAATTAAATGATTTTGAAATCCGTCAAATTGCGGAAGAAGTCACTTCGGAAATCGAAAAAATCAAAGATGTTGCCATCACCAAAGAAATCGGCGGTAGAAACCGCGAGGTGAAAGTCGTGTTGGACAAAGATAAAATGGCCGAAAACGGCGTGGATGCTTTGGGCATTATGCAAATGATTCAAGCCAACAACGGCAGCTCGCAATCGGGCAGTTTTGTTTCAGCCGATAAAGAATATTTGGTAACTACCGGTGAATTTTTACAAACCGCCGAAGATGTGGAAAATTTAGTAGTTGGTGTCAATGCCAATATGCCGGTGTATTTAAAACAAGTCGCTTCGGTACAAGACGGACCTTCAATTCCGAGAAGTTATGTGTCTTTCGGTTACGGAAAAACGAATGAAAAATTCGCCAAAAACAACTCGGAATATCCGGCGGTAACCATTTCTATCGGAAAAGTAAAAGGTGCCGATGCGATGAAAATCTCGGAGAAGATTTTGGAGAAAGTCGAGCATTTAAAACAAACCCTAATCACCGATGACGTACATGTAGAAGTAACTCGTAATTACGGCGAAACGGCTTCGGATAAAGTAGGTGAGTTGTTGTTGCACTTGGGGATTGCGATTATAGCGGTAACCATCTTGGTGATGTTGGCCATGGGCTGGCGCGGTGGTTTGGTGGTTTTCTTTTCGGTACCGTTAACATTTGCCTTGACGTTATTTGCTTACTACATGTTAGGTTACACGCTCAACAGAATCACCTTATTCGCTTTAGTGTTCGTAGTTGGAATTGTGGTAGACGACAGTATCATCATCGCCGAAAACATGCACCGTCATTTTAAAATGAAACGTTTGCCGTTCAAACAAGCCGCGATTTATGCGATTAACGAAGTCGGGAATCCAACTATTTTAGCCACATTCACCGTTATTGCTGCGATTTTACCAATGGCATTTGTATCCGGAATGATGGGACCTTATATGAGTCCGATGCCTATAGGTGCTTCGATTGCGATGTTGCTATCCTTATTTGTAGCCTTAACCGTAACGCCGTATTTGGGGTATCATTTATTGCACGAAAAAGAAGCACAAGAGCAAAAAGCCGAACAAGGATTAGAAACCTCATGGATTTACAAAGTATACAGCAAAATGGAGCGTCCTTTTTTGGAAAGCTCTAAGAAACGCCGTTTGATGTTAGGGATAACGGTATTGTTACTTCTAGGTTCGGTATTGATGTTCTTTACCAAATCGGTTGCAGTTAAAATGTTGCCTTTTGACAATAAAAACGAATTCCAAGTGGTCATCGATATGCCGGAAGGAACGACTTTAGAGAGAACTGCTGCCGTCACTCAAGAGATTGCACAATACCTATCTACAGTACCGGAAGTGGTGAATTACCAAAACTACATTGGTACTTCGGCACCGATTACCTTTAACGGTTTGGTTCGTCATTACGATATGCGTGGCGGAAGCAATATGGCCGATATTCAGGTGAATTTATTACACAAAGAAGACCGCGATTTACAAAGTCACGACATCGCTAAAATTGTCCGTCCTGAAATTCAAAAAATTGCTAAAAAATTCGGAGCCAACGTTAAGATTATCGAGGTGCCGCCCGGACCGCCGGTGTTATCGACTTTGGTAGCCGAAATTTACGGTCCGGATTATAAAGAGCAAATTAAAGTTGCCAACCAAGTGAAAAGCATTCTGGAAAACACAACGGATATCGTTGATGTCGATTGGATGACTGAGGACAACCAAGTCGAATACCGCTTGGAAGTCGACAAAGAAAAAGCGATGTTAAACGGTATCGCGCCACAGCAAGTGGTTGGCAATTTGACCTATTTGTTAAAAGAATACCCGGTGTCTAATTTATACGACGAACATTCCAATGATAATGTAGGCATCGTATTGGCTTTAGACGACAAAGACAAAACGAGTTTGCAAGACATTCAAAATCTAAAAATCAAAGGCAGTCGCGGCAATGTGGTTCCTGTAAGCGATTTGGTCAAAGTGGTTCAAGATACTTTGCAAAAAACCATTTACCGCAAAGACCAAAAGCGAGTCGTGTATGTAACGGCTGATATGGCCGGAGAATTGGAAAGTCCGGTGTATGCCATCTTAGGAATGAACGAAAAACTCCAAAAAATGCAATTGCCGAAAGGGTATAAGGTTAACGAATTGTACATGGAACAACCTTCGGATGAAAGTGATTTTACCGTAAAATGGGATGGAGAGTGGCAAATTACCTTAGAAGTATTCCGCGATTTGGGTGCGGCGTTCCTAATCGTAATTGTCATCATTTATATGTTGATTGTAGGTTGGTTCCAAAATTTCAAAACACCGATGGTGATGATGATGGCGATTCCACTTTCGTTAGTCGGAATTGTGTTAGGTCATTGGATGTTAGGTGCTTTTTTTACGGCTACTTCTTTCATCGGAATGATTGCTTTAGCTGGTGTGATGGTCCGAAATTCGGTATTACTCATCGACTTTATCGAAATCAGATTGAACGATGGTATAGGGTTGAAGCAAGCCATTATTGAAGCCGGAGCGGT
This sequence comes from uncultured Flavobacterium sp., assembly GCF_946482535.1. The sequence continues at coordinate 4,190 of NZ_CAMLRU010000136.1, read as the reverse complement.
GCGAACTACGCCAATTTTACTAACCACCGGAGCCGTAGTTATCGGAGCATCGATTATTTTATTCGATCCTATTTTCCAAGGATTGGCGATTTCGTTAGTGTTTGGCGCGATTGTATCGACTTTGTTGACGTTGATTGTAGTACCGTTGATTTACTATATCACCGAGAGAAAAAAATGGGAGCGTTAATTTTAATTATACTATTATGAAAAACAGAATTATCAGAGCGGTCGCGGGAATTTTTATACTAATCAGTTTGTTATTGGCGATTTACGTCAATCAGAGTTGGCTATGGTTTACCGCTTTTGTGGGTGCCAATTTGCTGCAATCTTCTATTACCAAATGGTGTTTAATGGAAGATATTTTAAGTAAGTTCGGAATCAAAGACTAAGAGAATAGAGCCACCTTCGGGTGGTTTTTTTATGTTTCATTTTAACAAATACACTACATTTGGTAACATTTTAGTAAGAATAAAGTCCAATAGCCATTTAAAAGTATTTATATGAAATTAATAACTAAACTAACTATAGCTTTATTTTCAGCTTCGTTACTGATAAGTTGTAACCAAAAAGAAACCGAATTTATTGACCCTTTGTTAACCAACAGAGATACTACTGTTAATCCGGGAGAGGACTTTTTTATGTATGCCAACGGCGGATGGTTCAAGCGAAACCCAATTCCGGACAGCGAGAGAAGCAACGGAATATTCAGAACCATAGGTGATACCATCAATTCCCAAATCAAACAAATTTGTGAAAAATCGGCACAATTGACCGATGCGCCAAAAGGCAGTAACGAACAAAAAATAGGGGATTTCTATGCTTCCGGCATGGATACTTTACAAATTGAAAAGTTAGGATTGTCTCCTTTAAAATCTGATTTAGCCAAAATTAAAGCCATCAAAGACGTACCGTCATTATTAAACACCATTGCTTATTTACACACTATTGGCGCTAACCCGGCGTTTTCTCTGTATGTCGGACAAGATGATAAGAATAGTGCTAAGTATGCTGTTTTCTTAGGTCAAGGCGGATTGGGTTTGGGCAATCGCGATTATTATTTTAATACCGATAAAGAAACCGCAAACATTCGTGCCGAATATGTAAAGCATTTGGAGAAAATGGGCTTGTTGATAGGCAAAAATAAAGAAACGGCAAAAGCCAATGCCAATGTAATTATGAAGTTGGAAACCGAATTGGCTCAAAACTCCAGAAAGTTGGAAGCGCTTCGTGATCCAATCAAAAACTATAATAAAATGGGTATAGCTCAAATCAACAGTGCTACCCCGAATATCGATTGGAAATTGATGACTTCGGCTATGAGTATCAAGAATGTAGATACGGTTATTGTAGGGCAACCTGAGTTTTACAAAGCTTTGAATCAAATGGTAAAAAGTTATTCCATTGAAGACTGGAAAACCTATTTAGAATGGGATTTGGTAAATACTTATGCCTCCTATTTGCACAACGCCATTGAAAAGCAAAACTTTTATTTTTATTCTACTGTAATGAGCGGCGTTAAAGAGCAAAAGCCGAGATGGAAACGCATCGTTGAGCAAACAGACGGTTCTTTGGGGGAATTGATAGGTCAAGTTTATGTTAGAGATTATTTACCCAAAGGTTCCAAGGAAAAGCTTTTGGAAATAGGAAATAATATTCGTGACGTTTATGCCGAACGCATTAAGAATTTAGATTGGATGAGTGAAGAAACAAAGAAAAAGGCACTATTCAAATTGAGCAAAATTGTCATGAAAGTCGGTTATCCTGATAAATGGAAAGATATGAGTAGCGTGAACATCAATAGAGGAACGTTTTTAGCCAATGTGATGGCTGCCAATAAATGGGCGATACAAGATATGATTAAGAAGTATGGCAAACCGGTTGACCGCACAGAATGGGGCATGTATCCGCAAACTTATAACGCTTATTACAGTCCGAGTAACAACGAAATTTGTGTGCCGGCTTGTAATATCTTAGTGCCCGGATTTGAAGGTAGAATGCCCGATGATGCAGTATTGTACGGCATTATTGGCGGTTCGACTTTCGGACACGAAATTACCCACGGATTTGACGACCAAGGCAGCCAGTATGATGAAAAAGGCAACTTGAATAATTGGTGGACTGCCGAAGATTTGCAAAAGTTTAAAGCCAAAACCCAATTGATAGTAGAGCAGTTTAGTCAGTTCGAGGCTTTGCCGGGTAAATTTGTCAACGGTGATGCTACACAAGGTGAAAATATAGCCGATTTAGGAGGTGTAGTAATGGGATTTGAAGCATTCAAAAAAACACCTCAATACAAGAACAAAGTAAAAATAAGTGGCTTAACACCGGAACAAAGGTTCTTCTTAGCCTATGGCTATGCCTGGATGGTCAATATCAAACCGGAATCTTTGGCCCAACAATTATTAACGGATGTACACGCACCGGCCAAATACAGAATCAATGGTCCGTTGCAAAACAACCCCGATTTTCATAAGGCTTTCAATATCCAACCCGGAAGCAAAATGCGAAGACCGGATAATCTTAAGGTTGTTATTTGGTAAAAGAAAATCCCTAATCTCACGATTAGGGATTTTTTTATTTTGTTGCGGTAGCTTCTAAATACCGTTCGGAAACTTTTTTCCAGTTAATGACTTTAAAGAAAGCTTCGATGTATTTTTTGCGCTTGTATTGATAGTCTAAGTAATATGCGTGTTCCCATACGTCTAAACACAATATCGGTGTGCCTTTTACGGTTTGGTTCGGCATCAAAGGATTGTCTTGATTAGGGGTTGAGGTTACAGATAGTTTTCCCGCTTTATCCACTACTAACCAAGCCCAACCGGAACCGAATTGTTTTTCGGCAGCATCTGCAAATTGGTTTTTAAATACTTCAAATGAGCCAAAATCTCGGGTAATGACTGTAGCCAAAGTATCTTTGGGTTGTCCGCCTGATTTGGGTGCCATGCTTTCCCAAAAAAGGGTGTGATTATAATAACCACCGGCATTGTTCCGCAAATCGGCATTATTCATGTCGAGCTTTTTCAAAATATCTTCAATGGCTAAATCAACCATCAACGGATCAGCGGCAACCAACTTGTTGAGGTTATTGGTATACGTTAAGTAATGTTTGGAGTAATGGACTTCCATCGTTAAGATGTCAATGCTAGGCATTAGGGCGTTGTAGTCATAAGGTAATTTAGCAAGAGCAAATTGTCCTTCGTCGGCAGTAACATCATCAGGCTGACCGATAGTCATTTTTTCTTCTGCGGAAGGTAACGGTACTTCGACTACTTCGGTCAACTTTTTTTTATTGCAAGAAAGCAATAAGAACGTAACAGAAAAACATAATGCTAAAGCAATAATCCTTTTCATAATTTATTTTTTTTCGTTTACAATAGCGTGAATGGCTTCAATATACAACTCTTTGGCTTCGTCAACCGTCAAGTGACTGATTTGCATCCAAGCATTGGTTTTAAAGGCATTTCTCAAATCAAAACTGGCAGAATTGTTGTACTCGATTGTTCCGAAAGTAGCTTGTTTGTAATAAGCATACAGTCGCAACTGTACATCTTGCGGCAGTGATGACTGTGTCATTTTGGAAGCAATGGCTACAGCTTCCTGAAATCGAACTTCTAATTCTTTTTCAGACATGTTTTCAGACTGTTATTTTGAAGCGATAACCGTTTGGTTACCAACAGCATTTTGTTTTAAAGCAACATCGATTTTTGTTCCTAACGGGAAATAAATATCTACTCTGGAACCGAATTTAATAAAACCGGCATCCTCTCCTTGAACTACTTGTTGACCTTCTTCGGCATAGTTTACTATTCTTCGGGCTAAGGCTCCGGCAATTTGTCGGTATAAAACTTCTCCGAAAGCTGCGGTTTCAATTACAACCGTGGTTCTTTCGTTCTCGGTACTGGCTTTAGGGTGCCAAGCTACTAAGTATTTTCCGGGATGGTATTTACTGAATTTAATTTTTCCTGAAGCACCGTAACGCGTTACATGAACGTTGATAGGCGACATAAAAATGGAAATCTGTAATCTTTTGTCTTTAAAATATTCTTCCTCAAATACTTCTTCAATCACTACCACTTTACCGTCAACAGGTGCTAAGAAATAGTTTTCATTGGGTGTAATCTTTCTGTTCGGGTTTCGTGCTTGCCGTCCGCCTGCGCGACGCTGGCGAGGTCGCCGACCACGAAGACCTC
>NZ_CAMLRU010000135.1 GCF_946482535.1 uncultured Flavobacterium sp. | reverse complement strand
TTCTGTGAATACATATCCGCAGGATGAATCACATGCAAAAACGAATACGGGTTAAAACTCAACCAAGCGGCTAACTCAGCCGAACTGTAATCATCATAGTTTCTGCAGGTAACCAACGCCACTTTATCGGGCGTAGGACGAACAGCTTTGAAAGGGATTATTTTGCTCATTTATTTTTAGTTAAAAGGGATAAGCAATAAGGGATAAGTTTGATGTCTTTTCCCTTATCCCTTATGACTTATTACTTTATGAAAACTGCTTCGAAACTTTCTCGGCTTTTTTTGATTCGGAATAATCATAGAAACCTTCTCCTGATTTCACACCGAGTTTTCCGGCCATTACCATGTTGACTAACAATGGGCAAGGAGCGTACTTCGGATTTTTGAAGCCGTCGTACATTACGTTTAAAATAGACAAGCAAACATCTAATCCGATAAAATCGGCTAGTTGTAATGGTCCCATCGGATGTGCCATTCCCAGTTTCATTACGGTATCAATTTCGCTTACGCCGGCCACGCCATTGTATAAAGTTTCTATAGATTCGTTGATCATCGGCATCAAAATTCTATTGGCTACAAAGCCCGGATAATCGTTTACTTCTGTTGGTATTTTTTCCAATTTCACCGATAAATCCATGATGATTTTGGTCACTTCATCTGAAGTATTGTAACCGCGGATGATTTCTACCAATTTCATAATCGGCACCGGATTCATAAAGTGCATCCCAATGACTCTTTCCGGATGAACAACTTGCGCGGCAATTTGGGTTATGGATATGGAAGAAGTATTGGTAGCCAAAATCACATTGTGTTCGCAAATATCGCTTAGTTGTTTGAAGATGTTCAACTTTAAACCTACGTTTTCTGTTGCCGCTTCTACCACTAAATCACAACCAACCACACCGTCTTTGATATCGGTATATGTTATGATGTTGCCAATGGTTTTGTGTTTGTCTTCTTCCGATATGGTTCCTTTGGTTACCATTCGATCTAAGTTGGCCGCAATCGTAGCCATTCCTTTTTCCAATGATTTTTCGGAAACATCAATTAGTTTTACGGTGAAACCGCTTTGTGCAAAAGTATGGGCAATTCCGTTGCCCATCGTTCCTGCGCCTATTACAGCAATTGTATTCATTATGTTTGTTTAGTTTAGTTTTTGTTTATTTTCCCAATAAATTATAAAATTCGATATGACCGGTATAACTCAGCGTCAGAAACAAAGTGTCGATAAGACCGTGAACAATAATATTAATCCAAATGTTCTTGTATTTACTATAAATCAAAGCGAAAGCAATTCCGAACAAGAAAGTCATCGTCAATCCAGATAGACCTTGGTACAGATGAGGCAAAGAAAAAAGAGCCGCAGAAACCAAAATGAGGATGATTTTATTATTCCCAAATACTCGTTGCAATTGAGCAAATACAAATCCTCTGAACAACAATTCTTCGCCTATAGCAGCGCTGAGCCACATGTTAAAAAGCCACTTTAAATAAAGAGCGTTGTTGCCTTCTATCATTGAAAAAGCAGAATAATCAGCTGGTTCATTAAAAATCAAACTTACTAACGGCTGAAATACAAAATCCATTACCAATTCTAACGATAAGTAACAAATAATTATCGTTTTGATTTCCTTAGTGCGTAATTTTTTGAAATTCAAATGCTTGAGACTGCCGTCTTGCAAGTACGAAATCAATAAAATGAAAAGGATAATAAGGCCAAAAGTATATGGAAATTTAGTCAGTGGATTGTAAATCAAACTGTAGGCAATAGCCAAAAAAACTAAAGAAAACCATTTATTTTGCAGCACCTTATTCATTCGCTATTTTGAAGATTTTTCCATCGAGTCAATAATCATATAAGCCACTCTCAAGGCTTCGGTGCCGTCTTCTAAGGTTACTACCGGAGATGTATTATTATTGATGGCATCGGCAAAAGTTTCTAATTCGTCTAAGATGGCATTGTTCGGTGCTACTTCGGGATTGGCGAAATAGATTTGTTTTTTTTCCCCTTCGGCATTTTGCAAAATCATATCGAAATCGCCCGGAATTTCGGGAGCTTCTTTCATTTTTACCACTTCACAAATTTTATCTAAATAGTCTACTGAGATATAAGCATCTTTTTGGAAGAATCGCGATTTGCGCATATTTTTCATCGAAATGCGGCTCGAAGTAATATTGGCCACACAGCCATTTTCAAATTCGATACGAGCATTGGCAATATCAGGCGATTGACTCAATACTGAAACACCGCTGGCATGAACCGATTTCACTTTTGATTTGACCACACTCAAAATCGCATCGATATCGTGTATCATCAAGTCCAATACCACCGGAACATCAGTACCACGCGGATTGAACTCGGCCAAACGATGGGTTTCAATAAACATCGGATTGTCGATTTGATTTTTTACTGCTATAAAAGCAGGATTGAATCTTTCTACGTGACCAACCTGACCTTTTACATTGTATTCTTTGGCCAAAGCAATGATTTCCTCAGCTTCTTCTACGGTAGTAGCGATAGGTTTTTCGATAAAAACGTGTTTGCCCGATTTGATGGAAACCTTGGCACATTTATAATGGGAAAGCGTAGGTGTTACAATATCTATCACATCAACCGCGTGGATTAATTTGGCTATGGTATCAAATCGTTTGTATCCAAACTCGGCCGCAATTTTTTCGGCATATTCGGGGTTTTCATCATAAAAACCAACGAGTTCATATTTTTCAGATTGTTGTAGTAATCGCAAGTGTATTTTTCCGAGGTGACCGGCACCTAAAACGCCAACTTTGAGCATAGAGATAAATTTTACCAAAAATAGTAATTAAACAAGAAATAGCAATGCTTTAAAATTCAAATCTTAAATAACAAATTCCAAATAAACTTCAATATTCAATATTCAAATTTCAAAAGAGTATTTTAGTGATTTTTATAAAAGTTAGTTTGAATTTTGATGTTTGTTCTTTTGCGTTTTTATTTGTCATTTGGTATTTGCTTTTTGGAATTTTAACTTCTATTTTTACCAAATAAATCTCAACCTACTTTGAAAGATACCGCTAAACATCAAGGATTACGTAATAAGTTGGCCAAGTTGCTGGAAGAAAAAGGCATTACTGATAAAAACGTATTGGAAGCCATTAAACGCATTCCGCGACATTTATTCTTGAATTCGAGTTTTGAAGACTTTGCTTATCAAGACAAAGCTTTTCCCATTGCCGCCGGTCAAACCATTTCACAACCTTATACGGTGGCTTTTCAAACCCAATTGTTGCAAGTCAAGAAAGACGATAAGATTTTAGAAATCGGAACCGGTTCAGGTTATCAAACCGCGGTTTTGGTGGCTATGGGTGCCAAAGTCTATTCGGTGGAAAGACAAAACGAGTTGTTTAAAATTACTTCGGCTTTATTGCCAAAGATGGGTATTCGCCCGAAACACTTATCTTTTGGTGATGGCTATAAAGGTTTACCGAATTACGCTCCGTTTGATAGTATTATAGTAACAGCCGGCGCTCCGATTATTCCCAAACCGTTAATGGCACAATTAAAAATAGGAGGAAGATTAGTTATTCCGTTAGGTGAAGGCGAGCAAATCATGACGATGCTAATTCGTAAAAATGAAACCCAATTTGAGAAACACGAATTCGGAGAATTTCGATTTGTGCCTTTATTGGAAGATAAAAATTAGAAAGACTTTTTAATTCTATCTATATCCCGCTTTACATCTTGTTCTTTAAGACTTTCGCGTTTGTCATAGGTTTTCTTTCCGCGACAAAGTCCGATATCCAATTTGGCTATTCCTTTTTCGTTCGTAAACAATTTTAACGGAATAATGGTCAAACCTTTGGTATCAATACTTCTTTCGAGTTTTTTTAACTCTCTTTTGTTGAGCAACAGTTTGCGTTCGCTTTTGGCCTTGTGATTGAACTGGTTGCCGTATAAGTATTCGTCAATTTGGGTATTGATGGCGAATAACTCTCCGTTGTGAAATTCGCAGAAACCTTCGGTAATATTGGCTTTTCCCAAACGAATCGATTTGATTTCGGTTCCGGTTAGGACAATACCGGCCGTGTAAGTTTCGATTATTTCGTAATCGAACTTGGCGCGTTTGTTTAATATGTTTACGGTTTTCAACATCGGATGGCAAATGTAGTAAACTAATGCTTAATTCTGCACTGAAATTGGGATGAAATTATCAATAAAAAAAATGTTTAAACTATGATTTTTGTCAGTTTTTCAGGGAATTGTTAGGACTAATTTTGGGGTATAATTTTAAACTAACAAATCAAAATGAAAAAATTATTATTAGTTGCAGGATTAGCTTTTTTTGGTTTAACTGCTCAAGCACAAGAACAAAGTAAAGGATTACAAGGCGCTTGGTTCGCCACTTCACAATTTGGTTACCAACAAACAAAAACCGGTGATGATACCGCTACCAACTTATCGGTTATTCCAATCGTTGGAACATTCGTAACGCCATCAGTTGCTGTTGGAGCCGGTGTTGGTATTATGAATATCAAATCTGAATCCGGTTCAGTTACTAATGCCAATACAAACTTAATGGTGGTAGAACCATTAGTGAGAAAATATTGGAATATTGCCGGTAATTTCTACTTCTTCGGACAATTGGCTACGCCTATTATCTCCGGTAAAGAAAAAGAAGCAGATACTAAAGTAACCCAATTTGGAGTAGCCATGTCTGGTGGTTTTGATTTCTTCGTAACTAAGAATTTCTCAGTTGAGTTTTCTTATGACTTAGCCAATTTTACTTCAACTACTATCAAACCTGACGGTGGTGACAAAACAACCATTAACAATTTCTCATTAGCTCACGTAGCTACAGCAGACCCTATCTATGTTAACGCATTGGGAGGAAGTATGCCAAACTTAACAACACCTTTATCATTCGGATTTAAGTTTGTGTTTTAATTAAATTAATAGTTATAAGTTTTAAGCCGATTTTATCGGAATTTAAACCGCCTCTCTTGATTGATTGGCGGTTTTTATTTTGAAACCCTTATTTTTGTGCGATGGAAAACAAGCAGGTCAATAATCCGCTTCATGGAATTACCCTTCAAAAAATGTTGGAGCAACTGGTAGACTATTATGGTTTTGATACTTTGGGTGAGTTGATTAAGATTAGATGTTTTAACAACAATCCGAGTATTAAATCGAGTTTGACATTTTTACGCAAAACCGATTGGGCCAGAAAGCAAGTAGAGGAGTTGTATATTCGTACGCTTCCTAAGTTTGGCCAACGATAATTATTTTTGGAAGTTTCTTTTCAATAACGAGTAGATAACAGTGTCCAAAAATTTTCCTTCCCACAACTCATTTTCTAAAATATGGGCTTCTTTTACAAAGCCGTTTTTTAACAAAACTTTTTCTGAAGCGATATTTTCCGGATCAATTACCGCTTCTATGGAATGTAGATTCATTTGTTCGAAACCATAGGCGACAACTGCTTTTATGGCTTCGGTGATATAACCTTTACCGTTGTATTCGGGTAACGACATATAGCCTATTTCGGCACGATGATTTTCGGGCTGAATTCTGTAATGCCCAATGATGCCAATGATTTTGTTGTTGCCTTTGATGGTAATTCCCCAATTGATACCAACATTACTAATGATTTTTTCTTCAATCATGGCAATATGTTCTAAAGCCTCTTCCTTGGTTTTAGCCAAAGGTCTGGGAATATACTTCATGATTTCGGGATTACTTCTAAGGGCAAAAACTTCTTCAACATCGTTTTCGTCAATGCGGCGCAATAGTAAACGCTCGGTTTCCAGGTTTTGAAAAGGATGGAAATTGATGGTAAGCATAGAGTTGTTTTTTGTAAATTTAGATAATTTCTATGCTAAAACTATATGTTTTACTGGAATTACTTTCTACTAATTGAGTACCTTCTTTTTCCAATAAATTTCCATTGGCATTGACCGTATCCGCATAGCCCAACCAAGGTTCTAAGCAAATAAACGGTGCATTATGTTTGGTCCAAATGCCGAAATTGGGAAAGTCCTTGAACTTAAAATTCAAAATCGGAACCTGATTTTCCAGTATTTGAATTTGTTTTGATTGTAATGATTTAAAAACCAAAGCATCATTTTCAAATAGGGAGTAGGTAAGTGGTAATTGCTTGTTTTTTAACTCGATGTTTTTTGTTTTGTCCGATAGCAAATCGTTTTCGAGTGGGTAACTGTTTAATTTTTCATCCGATTCAAATAGCAGACTGTAGTTTTCTAACTTATTTTGCAAGGCAAAAGCCGGATGTCCGCCGAGAGAAAAAGGCATCTTTTTTTGGTCATTATTAATGACTTTAAAAGTTGTTATTAATTCGGATTTTTCTAAAGTGTAAATGACTTGCAACTCAAAATTAAAAGGAAAAACATTAAAAGTCAAATCATTGGCATGTAAAGAAAAAGCTACTTTATGCTTTTCTTGAGCAATTAATTGAAAATCAAAATCTCTGGCGAATCCGTGACGCGGTAAAGAATAATTATTACCATCATATTGATAGGAATTGTTTTTTAAAGTACCGACAATCGGAAATAGAATAGGAGCATGTTTACCCCAAAATTCGGGATTTCCTTCCCAAATGCATTCTCTTTTGGTCTTGCTGTTTTGAAGTGAAATCAGCTCAGCACCTTTGTGATTTATTTTGGCTGAGAGTATTGAATTTGAGATAGTTGTAATCAATTTTATTTAGCTTTTTTTGAATGAAAATTTGGTTCACAAATATATTTTATTAATTTTATTCTACCCATAATCTATTTACAAACTTAATCTTGGTATTATGAAACCCAACTTTGAAACCATTGAGAAAGAGACTATCCGGCTTCTTTCTTTCCCTTCATCAGACGTATTACAAACCCGTGAAGAAATCCAACAGCGGCATTCCGAATTATATAGGGCTTTGGCTCTGGGTAACTTGGAGCATTCTAAAATCAGAATTTATTTTGAAGACAGTCAATCTAAGAAAGTTGTAGAAACAACTGTTTGGGCAGTGACTGACCAAAGAGTAATTTTAAAGCAAGGACATTCCATTCCTATTAACCGAATATATAAATCGGCTTGATTATTTTAGTCACTATAATGAAACCACTCTTCGGAGTGGTTTTTTAGTTTTGTAAAGGTTCGAAAAAGCATCGATAAAATGCATATAAGTAAGAAAATATCTTATTATAAATATAAAAATGTGTATTTCATCGATTTTATTTGTGTTTTAATCGATGTTTGTGCTAATATTGTCTAACCAAATCAAACAATACGTTCTTACATTACAATATATAAAGTG
>NZ_CAMLRU010000134.1 GCF_946482535.1 uncultured Flavobacterium sp. | reverse complement strand
GCTACTATTATTAAGGTTGATGCGTTGACAAAAGCGGCAATTAACTCGGCTCTTTTGTAGCCGAAAGTATTGTTGACAGACGCTTTTCTTCGGGATAATTTATGCGCGACATAGCTAAAAACCAAAGAAAGGACATCGGAAAAATTGTGTAGTGCGTCGGAAATCAGTGCTAAACTTCCGGAAATGATGCCGCCCACAACCTGGGCCACGGTGATTAAAAGGTTTAAAAGTATGGATAGAACCAAGTTTTTCCCTTTTACTTCGTGTTTATGGATGTGTATTTCACTCATTGATGACCTCTATATGGTGGTAAATCTCAAAACCTAAATCAAGGTAAAAAAAGCCAATCGGTACATTTAAAAAAATTAAAAAAAGGGAAAACAATACTGCCTTTCTGTGTAATTTTTCTTTGATAAAATAATGCAACAAAAGCACCGTGAAAAAACTATTAACAATAAAAGCGACTGTGATAAAAAACAAACCGAAGTAAATCACCCCATGGTAATGAGAGAAAAAATAAAGCGCCAGAATTAATGTTCCTATTAAAAAGGAAAAAAGTGCTGCTTTTCTACTGGCAACATTTACATCTTTAACGGTTTTTAAATCGGCTATCATTTATTTAAAGACAGCTTATTTTATTGACTCTAGTGGCGTGTCTTCCGCCTTCGAAATCGGTCTTTAAAAAAGTATCTACCATTTCAACGGCTTGTTGTATAGAAGTATATCTTGCCGGTATACTGATGATATTAGCATCGTTATGTTGGCGTGCTAAAGCTGCAATTTCTTTGGTCCAACAAAGTGCAGCGCGGATACCTTGGTGTTTGTTGGCCGACATGGCAATTCCGTTTCCTGAACCGCAAATTACTATACCGAAATCGGCTTTTTGGGTTTCTACATCCAAGGCAACAGGATGACCGAAGTCGGGATAATCTACACTGTCAAAAGTGTCGGTTCCATGGTTAAAAATTTGGTGTCCTTGTTGTTCTAAAAAGGCGACAATAGCTTTTTTGTAATCCGGTCCGGCGTGATCGTTTCCGATAGAAATTTTCATGTTATTTTATTTGTGTTGTGAATACAAATTTAAGGAAACTATTGGTTGTATTATTAGTTTATTCTAACTAGTTGATATTTAAAACATAAGATTTTTAGGCAATTGAGTAATTTATATAACTATTTGAAAATCATTGCGTAAAATTTAGTATAAATGTTAAAATTATACCATGTTGATAGTGTTTTGCAAATACTTGATAATCAGTTAACTTTAAATTAACATGAATTGTTAACAACTTTGGATAGAAAATTAGAAGTTTTTTTCGGTGGTATACTTTTTTTTCTAAGCAAAAATCGGAATGAAAAAATCAAATTTAGTTTGCGCTTTTTTTAGAAAATTTATCAGCATAAAAAATTGAGTTTTCAACAAAAATGCACGCTTAAACTTATCAAAAAAAGTACTGTTTTTTTAACTATTAACAACTGTTGACAACTCAGAAAAATTTACTCATTTTAAAGCTTTTATCTATTAAAAAGGATGTTAATTTCTCTGTATAAGTTTGGATAACTTTTAAAAAATGATGATTGTGGAAAAGTTATTGGCAGTATTAACAGACTATAATAACCATCATAAAATTTAAATTTTTAAAAATTCTTTTTTGTTGTTTTTAATAAGTGTTGACAACTTTCTTTTTTAAACAATTTTCAAATTATTGTTTAGGTTGTCTAAAATGGTTTGCACTTTTTGAATATCGTTGGGATGAACTTTTAATTGGATGCCTCCATAAGCTAAACTGGCCATCGGATCTACGGCAACCAAATTTTCATTTTGAAACCAATAAGGAATGTTTTCTTTATCTAAAATGGTTTTCAGAATAGTAATTTCGTGCGCAAAATTAAAAGTTGCTATGGTTACAAATTCGGTCATTATTTTGAGTTTTGATAAAGGTAGTGAATGTTAGATTTATATTAAAACTCATAACTTATAACTCATAACTTATAACTATTTTGTAATTTTCAGCATTAATAGAAAAGATACAATGAGTAAGAAACCCAAAAAGTTCGGAAAGAACACCAAAACATTTTCCGAAAAGATTTTTAAAATATTATCCAAGAATGCCAATAAACCATTCAACTACAAACAAATAGCTGCTATCCTGGAACTGGATGATACTAAAAGCAGAAATGAAATCATTAAAGATTTAAAGATTTTAGCCGCTCAAAAACTGATAATTGAATCTGAACCCGGAAAGTATTTAGTCAAAGCCAGTAGTCAAAAATATTACGAAGGAACCATTGACATGACTTCACGTAAAACGGCTTATTTTGTTTGTGACGAATTAGAACACGATGTGTTTGTACCGTTTGTAAACTTGAACCATGCTCTCGACGGAGATTTGGTAAAAGCTTATGTTTACGACCGAAGAAGTTCTAGAAAACCCGAAGCGGAAGTCTTGGAAATTTTAGAAAGACACAAAGAAGAATTTGTCGGTGTAATCGATATTCAAAAGAATTTTGGTTTTGTCACTACGGCAAATGCCAAGATGTATACGGATATTTTTATCCCAAAAAATAAATTAGGAGAAGCTGAACACGGTGATGTAGTTTTAGTTAAACTGGAAGATTGGCCTACAAAAGCTGATTCACCCTTTGGTTCCGTAATCAAAGTGTTAGGAAAACCGGGTGAACACAATACCGAAATTCACGCCATCCTAGCCGAATATGGTTTACCCTATGATTTTCCAATTGAAGTTGAAGCTTATGCTAACAAAATAGACACTTCGATTACACAAGAAGAAATAGCCAAACGACGCGATATGCGTAAGGTTTTAACGTTTACTATCGACCCGAAAGATGCCAAAGATTTTGACGATGCTTTGTCATTTCAGGTTTTAGAAAACGGAAATTATGAAATTGGTGTTCACATTGCCGATGTGTCGCATTATTTAAAAGAAGGAACTATTTTAGATGATGAAGCCTACAAGCGAGCCACTTCTGTCTATTTAGTAGATAGAGTTGTTCCGATGTTGCCCGAAGTATTATCTAATTTTGCTTGTTCGCTTCGACCGCATGAAGAAAAATATACGTTTTCAGCCGTATTCGAATTAACTCCTAAAGCGGAAGTGGTTAATCAATGGTTTGGCCGAACCGTAATTTATTCGGACCAACGTTTTGCTTATGAAGAAGCACAGCATATTATTGAAACCAAATCAGATATTATTCCGGCTGAAATATCACTAACCGGAAAAGAATATAAAGTGGCTGCTGAAATTGTAGCTGCGACTTTAAAACAAGATGAATTGGCTAAAATTTTACGCCGAAAAAGAATGGCTGCCGGAGCAATTTCGTTTGATAAAGTAGAAGTCAAATTTAATTTGAATGAAGAAGCCGAACCGGTTGGTGTGTTCTTTAAAATTTCTAAAGATGCCAATCATTTGATTGAAGAATTTATGTTGTTGGCTAATAGGAAAGTAGCGGAATTTATTGGTAAACAAAAGAAAACTTTTGTGTATAGAATTCACGACGAACCTAACGAAGACAAATTGATTAATCTTCAAACAGTGATTTCAAAATTTGGTTATACGATTAACATGAAATCCAAACAGGATATTTCGAAATCTTTGAACAATTTGTTGAATGAAGTCAATGGTAAAAAAGAACAAAATTTAGTAGATACGCTTACCATTCGCAGTATGAGTAAAGCAGTTTATTCTACTGAAAATATTGGTCATTACGGCTTAGCTTTTGATTTTTACAGTCACTTTACTTCTCCAATCAGACGTTATCCCGATGTGATGGCACACCGATTGTTGCAACATTATTTAGATGGTGGCAAGAGTGTGAATCAAGAAGATTATGAAGAAAAATGTGCGCATTCCAGTGATATGGAAGCTTTAGCTGCCCAAGCCGAAAGAGATTCGGTAAAATACATGCAGGTAAAATACATGCAAGACCACAAAGACCAAGAGTTTTTGGGTGTAATTTCTGGTGTAACCGAATGGGGAATTTATGTGGAAATTATTGAAAACAAATGCGAAGGCATGGTGAGAATCAGGGAAATCAAAGAGGATTATTATGTGTTTGATGAAAAGCAATATGCTTTGGTAGGTCAGGTTTCTAAAGCTTTGTTGCAACTCGGTGATGAAGTATATGTCAAAGTAAAAAATGCCGATTTAGTCAAAAAACAATTGGATTTCCATTTTATCAGAAGAAACGAATAATATGAAAAATTTAGTTTATAGTTTATTAGTATTCAGTTCGATAGCTTTCGGACAAGTAGAAAAAAAAGTAGGTGATTTTACCAAAGTTACTTCTTTTGATCAGATTGATGTTTTCTTGGTAAAAAGCAATGAAAACAAAGTAGTTATCGATGGAAAAGAAGGGAATGAGGTTCAATTAGTCAACAAAAACGGTGAATTAAAAATCAGAATGCCGTTAGATAAATTATTGGGCGGCGATCATATTTCGGTAACGGTTTATTTTGAAAATATCAGCGCTGTAGAAGCCAATGAAGGTTCCAGAATTGCCTGCGGTGATTCGTTAGAATCCATAAGTTTTGATATCAATGCTAAAGAAGGTTCAGAAGTAAAATTGATTTTAGAAACTGAAAAATTAAATGTTCGCGTTGCCAATGGTTCTAAAATTATTATTGAAGGAAGTGCTGTAAATCAAGATGTTTTAGTTAATTCGGGCGGAATTTACGAAGCAGAAAAATTAAAAACCCAACAAACAACGATTACCGCCAATGCCGGCGGAGAAGCTGATATTTTTGCTACCGAATTGGTAGATGCCAAAGTCAGAGCCGGCGGTGATATTACCATTTACGGTAAACCCAAACAAATCAACCAAAAAGTTATTGCAGGAGGAAACATAGCAGAAGCTAAACAGAAATAGTTTTAAATTGTTAAAATTTAATTCTAAATTGCAGTGTCAAAATTCAACAAATGATTTTTCTGAACGATATTTTATCAGCCATTCCGCTTGGTTTTTTTCTGAGTTTTATGATTGGACCGGTTTTTTTTGTACTCCTGGAAACTAGTGTAGTCAAAGGATTTCGGGCTGCAGTAATGTTTGATTTAGGCGTAGTTTTAGCCGATATTATTTTTATTCTGATAGCTTTTTTCAGTAGCTATCGTTTGATTCAAAGTATTAAAGATGATCCTGCATTGTTTATTTTTGGAGGATTAGTAATGCTGACTTACGGTATTATTTCCTTTGTAAAAAACAAAAAAGAATCCCGAAAAAGCATCGATGAAATTGACCCGAAAGAGTTGGCTAAAACCAATTATTTTTCGTTGTTTATCAAAGGTTTTTTTCTGAATTTCATCAACATTGGTGTCCTCGGTTTTTGGTTAGCTATCTTAATCACGATTGGTCCGCAATTAGAATTAAAGGCTTCAAGAATGATCACTTTTTTTGCGACTTTAATCATTGTTTATTTTGTAACCGATTTGTTTAAAATAATATTAGCCAAGCAATTACGAAGCAAACTCAATCCTAAAAATATCCTTTTAATAAAAAAAGTAATCAGTATAGCTTTAATTATTTGTGGCGTTGTTTTACTATCCCAAGCATGGTTTCCTAAAGAACAAAAAATTGTCAATTCCGCTTTTGAAAAGTTAGAAAACGAGAAATAATTTCCTGTGAAAAAATACTTTTTTCTTTTTGTTTTATTTTATTCAGTTCATTCCTTTGGACAAAATGATTTCATTCTCACTATTAATGGGATTGATTCAAGTAAACCCATTAAATTAAAAAAAGAAGCTTTAAAAAATGCAGTAATTGCTGCGTATTCTAAAGATAAAAAAACAATTCAATGGAATATTATTGAATTTACTATCAAAATTCCGGGAGTTCAAGCCGAGAAAATTAAAGGAAATAAGATTGATGAGCGTATTTTTAATAAAATTCTTCACAGCGCATCAAGAGGAGACATGATAACCATTTTTGATATTAAAACAAATTGTATCAAAGATAAATTAGGCCCTTACCCAGATCCAATGTTTCCGATAGTTATAGAAATTTATTAATTTCTCGCAAAACTAAGTCAATAGATTAGTCCTTAAAAAGAGTGTTTAATTTCACAGCAATCGTCCGGATTCGAACATAACCTTTAATTAATTTTTTCTAAAAATTAACCATAAAAAAAGAGCTACTATTTCTAGTAACTCTTTTGAGGCATCGTCCGGATTCGAACCGGAGTATACGGTTTTGCAGACCGGTGCCTAGCCGCTCGGCCACGATGCCAGTTGGACGGCAAATATACTAAAAAAGTTAAAAGGCAAAAGGCAAAAGGCAAAAAGTTTTGTTTTCGTAATTCGTAATTTAAAATTCGTAATTCTTTTAACTTCTGTATTCTTCCAGTTCAATGGTAACTGCTTCGACATCACCGCCAATGGGTGGATTTAGTTTAGAAACCGCTAATAAGATTCTCGACACTGCCGGTATTTCTTTGAAGATTCTGGTCACAATTCTTTGGGCTACATGTTCCAGTAATTTAGAGCGAATAGCCATTTCTTCGACTACTATTTGGTTTAAAAGCACATAATCTACCGTATCTTTTAAGTCATCACTAACGGAAGATTTCCTCAAATCAGTCTTGATTTCAAGGTCAACTCGGTAATCTGAACCTATTCTTCCTTCTTCTTCTAAACAACCGTGAAAGGAAAATGTTCTGATATTTTGTAATTTAATCGTTCCCATAAATTTTTAGTTTCAGGTTTAAAGTTTCAGGTTAGAACCTTCCAACATGGAACTTGAAACTTGAAACCTTTTTATATCTTTGCTAAAATTACAAAAATAATGTCAACAGAAGAGAAGTCACTTAATTTCCTTGAACAAATTATTGAAGAAGATTTGAAAAACGGATTGTCAAAAGACAAGTTACGTTTTCGTTTTCCTCCGGAGCCTAACGGGTATTTACACGTTGGTCATGCCAGTGCTATTTGTTTAAATTTTGGTTTAGGAATTGATTATCAATCGCCTGTAAATTTGCGATTCGATGATACCAATCCGGCTAAAGAAGAGCAGGAATACGTTGATGCTATTAAAAAAGATATAGAATGGTTGGGTTATCAATGGGATACCGAATGTTATGCTTCTGATTATTTCCAACAATTATATGATTGGGCTGTTGAATTCATCAAGAAAGGAAAGGCTTATGTTGACAGCCAATCTTCGGAAGAAATGGCCAAACAAAAAGGAACGCCAACACAAGCCGGAACTGATTCTCCATTCAGAAATCGCTCAGTGGAAGAGAATTTAGATCTTTTTGAGAGAATGAAAAATGGGGAATTTCCAAATGGAACTCACATTCTTCGGGCTAAAATAGACATGTCGCATAACAATATGTTGATGCGTGATCCGATTATGTATCGTATTTTACATTCGCATCACCATAGAACCGGAAACAAATGGTGTATTTATCCAATGTACGATTGGGCACACGGAGAAAGTGATTATTTAGAGCAAATTTCACACTC
>NZ_CAMLRU010000133.1 GCF_946482535.1 uncultured Flavobacterium sp. | reverse complement strand
ATAACCTTGGAGTATGGCTTTGAAGTTCCCTTGATTCAATTCGGGACGCCTGCTACAAAAAAACAGAAAAATTATGCCAAGATCAGTAAATTCAGTTGCTAAAAGAGCAAGAAGAAAAAAGATAATGAAGCAAGCCAAAGGTTTCTTTGGTAGACGTAAAAACGTTTGGACAGTTGCTAAAAACGCAGTAGAAAAAGCAATGCTTTATGCTTACCGCGACAGAAAGCAAAACAAAAGAAACTTCCGTTCACTATGGATTCAGCGTATCAACGCCGGAGCTCGTTTGGAAGGAATGAGTTATTCACAATTTATCGGATTGGTTAAGAAAAACGGAATCGAATTGAACCGTAAAGTATTAGCTGATTTAGCGATGAACCACCCGGAAGCTTTCAAAGCTATCGTGAAAAAAGTGAAATAAGAACGTTTGTACAACCTCGATTTAACTTACTTATAATAGAAAATCCCATTCGCAAGATTGGGATTTTTTTTATTTTAGCAACCACCACTATTTCTTTTTTCTTCACTTTTCAATATCTTTTCCATAAGAAACTGACTAAAAATAAAGCCATCCGGAAACAAAATGATACTTATTGATAAATATCAATACAATTCCAAATTTTTAAATCGAAATTTATTACAATTTGTTTAACTTTGGTAAGCCTCATAATCAACTTAAGCAATGTTAAAAAAAAAGTTCCGTAATATTTTTTTCAATTAATTGGGCATTTTATGAACGAAAAGATAAATGACATAAAAAAGATTGATTATCAAAAACTTTTCAAGAATTTACAAGGATTATATCTCATATTAGATACCGATTTTACTATAATTGATGTAAGTGAAGATTTAGCGGCAACAGCTAGAATGACCCGTGAAAAGATGATTGGCGGAAATTTATTTATTCTCTTCCCTGACAATCCCGAACATTTGTCGGCCGATGGTGAATCAAACCTGAGGTATTCATTAAATTATGTGATAGCCAATAAAACCAAACATAGTATGGCCATTCAGCGCTATGATGTAAAAAATGAAAAAGGTGAATTTGAAAGGCGTTATTGGAGTCCGGATAACAAACCTATTTTAAACGAAAAAGGAGAAGTAGAATACATCATCCATCGTACTGAAGAGGTGACAGATTTTATTGAGCTAACAGAAGAATCCGAAAAAAAATCTATTCAAAACAGCAAATTAGAAAGCCAAATTAAGCTGATAGAATTTGAGGTCATCAAACGCTCAAAAGAAATACAGGAACTTAATGCTTTACTAGAGCAAAAAGTTATCGAAAGAACCAAACATTTAGAAGAAGCCAATAAAACCATTAGCAAAAATTTAATAACCCTAACCAATCAAAAAAAACAGCTTGAAGATTTTTGCAACATTATTTCACACAACTTGAGAGCGCCTTTGGTGAATATCTCTATGCTGGTAGAAATGGTTTCAGAAAGTGGTACAAATGATGAAAATGACATGCTTTTAGAAAAATTAGACAAAGCTGCCAAAAACCTTAATGAGACTTTTGACGAACTTGTTGAGTCTATCCAAATAACTCAGGATACAGAAATTCCTTCAGAAGTTGTTGATCTTAAAAGCTGCACCTTGAGCATCATAGATGGATTACAAGGAGAAATCAACAAAGCTGATGCCACGATAGAAATGGATTTTGAGTCTGCAAACACTGCTTATTATCCTGTAAATTATATGAAAAGTATACTTCATAATTTAATTAGCAACTCTCTGAAATATTGTTCTCCCGAGAGAAAACCCCATATTAAAATAGCCTCAAAAAAAATGGCTGATAAGCTAATTATTAGTGTGTCCGATAATGGTTTGGGTATTGACTTAATCAAAAACAAAGACAACATATTTAAAATCAGGAAGGTTTTTCATGATCATCCATCCTCTAAAGGGTTTGGCCTTTTTATAACCAAATCTCAAGTGGTAGCGTTTGGCGGTAACATTTGGGTAGATAGCACACCGAATGTAGGAAGTACTTTTTTTGTTGAACTTATTAACCAATAATATGATATCACGCAACAATATAATGTTAGTAGATGATGATGAAATTTTCACCTATATCATCATGAAAATCATCGAAGAATCAGAACTGGCTCAACAAATCAATATTTTTTCCAATGGTAGAGATGCTATGGATTTCCTATCGGAAGTAGCCGAAAATGAATCGCTCTTACCTAAGGTCATTTTTTTAGATTTGAATATGCCTCATCTTGACGGTTGGGGATTTTTAGATGAATACATTAGATTGAAACCCAAATTGTGTAAAAAAATTAATCTGTATGTCATCACTTCTTCTATATCCCCTTTTGATTATCAAAAATCAAAAAAATATAGCGACATTACCGATTTCATTATAAAACCTTTGGCCAAAGAAAAATTTATAGAGATCATTAAAAAGATATCAAACACCTAATTGACGACTCCCAAAAAACAAATCCAAATCAAAACCATACGAGTTAAAAAAATCCTAAAACCCCAATTTTAACTGAAATTAGTGCTATTTTGCCTAAAAAATCTCTGGCATTTAACATCAATCAACTTTATATTAAAAAAATGAATAAACTCAGACTCTCTCTATTATTGGCTTTAACAGCTATTTTTACTTCCGGAGTGGCTTTAGCCCAGGAAAAATCAGACCGTAAAAAGAAGAATGACAAAGAAAATAATGTCAAAACAGACTCCATTAAAAAAGCTCCGAAGTCTGCTTCTATTGCCGATAAGATAAAAAGCAGTAAAAAATCAGAAGGGCTTTTTACCATTTATCAAGATACAGTAACCGGTAGTATCCAACTTTTTATCAAAAAAAGCCAATTGGATAAAGAATTTATCTACCAAAGTTACTCTATGAACGGACCGACTACTTTAGGGTTAAATCAAAGTATGCACAGGTCAACAAACGTTTTCAATATTAAAAAAGCCAATGACAAAATCGAATTCGGTTTGGTCAACACCAACTTTTATTACGACAAAAACAACGCGGTAAGCAAAACTGCCGGAACCGATATTGCCGAAGCCATTTTCTTAGCGGAAAAAATCGTGGCCAAAGACAGTACCGGTTACTTAATCGCTGCAGATGGTTTATTCTTGAGTGAAAAATTAGATCCGGTAAAACCGGTGATGCCTCCGGGAATTCCGCCGGGAGCAGTTTTTAATTTAGGGAATTTCAATTCGGCTAAATCAAAATACCACAGCATTCGCTCCTACCCGAACAATACCGATGTTACAGTAGATTTGGCTTATGACAATCCTGCACCTTTGAATGGCGGTGGTGAAGATATTACTGATGCCCGTTATGTTCGTGTTCGCATGCAACATACCTTCTTGGAAATGCCGGTCAATAATTTCAAACCCCGTAGAGATGATTCTCGCATTGGGTATTTTGGCCAAACCGTAACCGATTTGACCAGTGTTAAAGCGACACCATACAAAGATATTATCAACCGTTGGTATTTAACCAAAAAAGATCCTGCGGCGGCTATCAGCGAACCGGTAGAACCTATCGTTTGGTGGATTGAAAACACTACTCCGGTTGAATACCGCCAAACCGTAATGGAAGCCGGAAACAAATGGAACGAAGCATTCGAAAAAGCCGGATTCAAAAATGCCGTAGTGATGAAAATACAACCCGATGATGCCGATTGGGATGCAGGAGATGTTCGCTACAATGTGATTCGATGGGTATCTTCTGCCTATCCAAGTTATGGTGCTATCGGACCAAGTTTTGCCAATCCGAGAACCGGTCAAATTTTAGGGGCCGACATCACTATCGAATGGTATTCAGGAAGCAACACACCAACTATTGACGAATTATTTTCGTTTAAAAATGAAGGTTCAAACGACAATTTGAACAAGCATTTCCACAATGACGGTACAACATGTACTTTGGCCAATGAATTAAAGAGTCAATTCTTAATGGGCGCCACTTTTGCCGAAGTGAATTCAGAAGATCCAAAAACAATATCCAGAGCGCATAAAGAATTCTTGTACTATTTGGTTTTACACGAAATGGGTCACACCTTAGGATTGAACCACAATATGAAATCGAGTCAAATGTTGAGTCCGGCCGATTTACACAACACCGCAATCACCGAAAAAATCGGGTTAATCGGTTCTGTAATGGATTATCCTGCCATCAACCTTTCTTTGGACAAAACCAAGCAAGGTAATTTCTACACTACTAAACCCGGACCATATGACTTATGGGCTATTGAATTCGGATACAAAGAATTTGATGAAAAATCAGAGGAAGCTGAATTACAAAAAATTCTAAGCAGAAGTACCGATCCGAATTTGGCTTTCGGAAATGATGCCGATGATATGAGATCTCCCGGGAAAGCCATTGACCCAAGAGTAATGGTGAACGATTTGAGCAGCGATGCTATCGGAAATGCCGAAGAGCGCTTTAAAATTGTTAACAGTGTGATGGGCAAACTAAAAGCCAAATACAGTAAAAACGGCGAAAGTTACGCTGAATTAAGAAATCGATTCAACATGCTTAACGGCCAAAGAAGAAACATGGCCGCTGTGGTAAGTCGATATGTAGGCGGTGTTTTTGTTGACCGAAGCTATGTAGGCCAAAATGCTACTGCAAAACCATTTACACCGGTTACTAAAGCCCAACAAAAAAGAGCCATTGAAGTGCTGAATAAATACATCTTAGCTCCTAATGCTTTTGAGGCCGACGCTTCATTATATCCTTATTTACAAATGCAAAGACGCGGATTTAGTTTCTTCTCTTCAACCGAAGATCCAAAGTTGAATGCTATTTACCAATCGATTCAAACCGATGCTACTTTGGGTCATATTTTACATCCGACTACTTTACAAAGAATTTCCAATACCGGTTTATATGGCAATACTTATACCGTAGCCGAAGTAATGACCGACTTGACTAATGGTGTTTTCAAAGCGGATTTGGTTGGAAAAGTAAACTTGCACCGTCAATACCTTCAAACTTACTTCGTAAAAGAAGTAATCGAAATTGCCGATATCAACGATCCAAGAAATCGTCATGATGACATCTCCAGAGCAGCTGCCCGTCAAACATTGAAAAAAATAAAATTAATGTTGGCCACCGCTACTTCAACAGATGAAAGTACGAGAGCGCACCGAAATTATATCACTTTTTTAATTGATAATGCTTTAGCTATCAAATAAGCTAAGGGCAACAAACAAAAAATCCCAACCGAAAAGTTGGGATTTTTTTATTTCTGTATGCAAAAAACTTAGTTGAAAACCTCTTCTTTCTCTCCGTCAAAACTGGCAAACACCATACTCGGATGAGAATCTTGATGGAAAATATTGCCTTGGTGGTCAATGGCTATTGCGCCGGCAAAACCATCAAAGGGTTTTAATTCATTAAAAGTTTTTTCAAAAGCTTGTGCCAAAGTAAAACCATCCGTAACTCGAGTTACGATTTTTGCAGCTACAGCTCCGCTGACGATGTCTTCTCCTACTCCGGTTAAACTCACTCCACAAAAGGCGTTAGCATAATTTCCGGCTACTGTGGCCGAATCTGAAATTCTGCCCGGGATTTCAAAACCTTTTCCGCCTGTTGATGTGGCTACGGCAATTTTACCTTCAGCATCTAAAGCTACACAACCCACCGTTCCGCTTCCCGTAGCGGCCAATTTAGCTTCATACTCTGCCCTACGTTGTGGAATTTCAGTAGAAAATTTTTCAAATCCGTGTTGGCGCGCAAAATTAGTGGCACCGCTTCCACCCAAAACTTTATCATCGTACTGTTGTAAAACCTGGGCGACTTGAATCGGGTTTTTGACTTCTTCAATATTAATCACACCACTCATTTTCAGGGTAAAACCATCCATCAAAGAAGCGCTCATTCGGATTTTCCCGTCTGATTGAATTTGGGAACCAATACCGGCATTGAACAAAGCATCATCCTCTAAAAGCGACACCGCATAAACTACCGTTTCCAAAGCCGAATGGTTTTGCAAATATGCATACGACTCCTTAGCAATACGCAATAAAGCTTGTTGCTTAGCGATTTTAGTTTCGAGATTGGTAGAAGATTCAGAGAAAAAACCGCCGTGGATGATTATTTTCATGTTGTTAGATGATGGAAGTTGGATGCTGGATGTCATCTGGCTTCAGACATCCAACATCTAACATTAAACGTATTGTGATGACTTAATGGTCATTTTAAAAGTATCCAAATCGAAGGTATCGCTTTTGCTCATGACGTGTGTAACCAAATGATTGATGGAGATAGGTTGGCCCAATTCTACTTGAGTCAAATTGGTGTCTTTAATTTCGCGACCGTCAACTAGGATGACCAAACCGGAACCCAAGGCTTCCATTTGACGCCCGTTGGTAATTAGCAATCCGGTATCTTCTCCGAGTCCGATTCCCAATACTTTCGGATTTCCGACTACCGCTTGGAACAAACGACCAATACGACCTCTTTGCACAAAATGCGTATCAATAACCACATCGTCAATTAATCCTAATCCGGAAGTGATTTTCACTTCTCCTTTCAACAAAGCTTCATGACTGCTGCCTTGGTATATCATATTGTTCGAGGCTGCAGCAGCACCGGCTGAAGTTCCGGCGTAAACAAAATCTTCATTTCGGTATTTACTAATGAGTATATCATCGAAAGGGGTTCCGCCCAAAATAGAGGTCAAACGCAACTGATCACCACCGGTAAACATTACGACATCGGCTGCTTTTAATCGCTCTAAAACTTCAGTTTCGGAAGCTTGTTCTCTTCTTTCAATATGTAGAACATCAACATTATTAGCGCCTAAATAATTAAAGGCTTTTACGTATTCAGGGCCAATTTCTCTGGGGATTTTTGAAGCCGTAGTAATGACTTCTATTCTCGATTGTTCTTTGTTTTTCGATTCCTTGATGATGCGTTTTAAAATGCCTTCTTCAAAGAAATTCAAATTCTGTGGAGCACTTTTGTCCAAATCGGTTTCAGTAAAACTTCCTTTGTCAACCGCACCGCCAATTATTATAAGTTTGCCTTGTATATTCATGCCCGTAAAAATAGGAAAAACTTAAAACTTACCAACCTTTTTTGTGTTTTTTGAAACCAATTTATCAACGAACTTATCAAGAAACAGTCTGTTGAAATTGTCTTATATTTGCCCTATGGAAGTCAATCAAACCCGTATTAATAAATTCTTGTCAGAGTCCGGATTTTGTTCGCGTCGCGAAGCCGATAAATTATTGGAACAAGGCCGAATCACCATCAACGGAAAAGTACCCGAATTGGGCACCAAAGTATCGTCCAAAGATGAAATACGAGTAGACGGAAAACTAATCCGTGAAAAAACCGAAAAACCAATCTACTTGGCTTTCTACAAACCCGTTGGCATTGAATGTACTACGAATCAAAATGTTCGCGATAACATAGTAGATTACATCAATTATCCGAAGCGAATTTTCCCTATTGGCCGATTGGACAAAGCCAGTGAAGGTTTAATTTTTATGACCAATGACGGCGATAT
>NZ_CAMLRU010000132.1 GCF_946482535.1 uncultured Flavobacterium sp. | reverse complement strand
CCACCAACAATCTCTAAGATTTCGTTGGTAATAGCCGCTTGACGTGCTTTGTTGTAAGTTAATTTCAATTGGTTTCTTAACTCGGTGGCGTTGTCTGTTGCTTTGTGCATAGCTGTCATACGCGCTCCGTGTTCTGCGGCAAATGAATCGCGAACTGATTTGTACAATTGTGTTTTTAATGATTTTGGAATCAAGGTCAATACAATTTCTTCTTTTGACGGTTCAAAAATGTAATCTCCTGTTGAAGCAGGTTTGTCTGATTGCACCGGTGCTAATGGCAAAAATTGTTCGGTTTGAACGATTTGTGTAGCGGCATTTTTGAATTGATTGTACACGATTTCGATTTTGTCGTATTCTCCGGAAACGAATTTCTCGGTCAATACGTTAGCGATATCGGCTACATTATCAAAAGTTAAGTTGTCAAATACTTCGCTTTTGTTATCGATAACTGTATCGGTTTTTCTGAAAAAGTCATTCCCTTTTTTCCCGATTGCGAAAAAATCGACTTGTTTCCCGGCGTAACTATCGGCTACAACTTTTGCTTGCTTAATTACATTCGTATTGAAAGCACCACACAAACCACGGTTTGAGGTAACAACTACTACCAACACTTTGTTTACTTCGCGTTGTGTAGTGTATTGTCCGCCTGCATCTCCGTCTAAAGTAGCGCTAACGCTTTGTAATAATTCCGTTAATTTTTCGGCATAAGGTCGCATCGCTGTAATGGCATCTTGTGCTTTTTTCAACTTTGCGGCAGAAACCATTTTCATCGCCGATGTAATTTGCATCGTTGACGAAACGGAACTGATTCTATTACGGATTTCCTTTAAGTTTGCCATATTTAATTTGAAAATTAGATAATTTGAAAATTTGAAAATGGGCTACATCTTCAAATTCTCAAATCTTCAAATTGTTATTAGTTATATTTCGCTGAAATTTCTTTAGCTGTTTTCTCTAAAACATCGGTAATGCTATCATCTAACTTACCGGCTTTTAAAGCATTTAAAGTGTCTTTGTGCTTGTTGTTCAAGTACTCAATAAAATCTCTTTCGAACTCTTTTACTTTGTTTACCGGAACGTTTCTCAACAAGTTTTTAGAACCTGCGTAGATAATCGCTACTTGGTCTTCTACAGTGTAAGGATCGTTTACGGCTTGTTTCAAGATTTCAACGTTTCTTTTTCCTTTTTCGATTACGTTTAAAGTAACCGCATCCAAATCGGAACCGAATTTAGCGAACGCTTCCAATTCACGGAATTGCGCTTGGTCTAATTTCAAAGTACCGGCCACTTTTTTCATCGATTTAATTTGAGCGTTACCTCCAACACGAGATACCGAAATACCTACGTTAATCGCCGGACGAACCCCAGAGTTGAATAAATCACCATCCAAGAAAATCTGACCGTCAGTAATCGAAATTACGTTGGTTGGAATATACGCAGAAACGTCACCCGCTTGTGTTTCAATGATTGGTAAAGCAGTTAATGAACCACCACCTTTTACGATTGGTTTCAATGAATCCGGTAAGTCGTTCATGTTTTTAGCGATATCGTCATCGGCAATTACTTTACAAGCTCTTTCTAATAAACGGCTGTGTAAGTAGAATACGTCTCCAGGATAAGCCTCACGTCCCGGTGGTCTTCTTAACAACAAAGACACCTCACGGTAAGCTACCGCTTGTTTTGATAAATCATCATAGATAATCAAAGCCGGACGACCTGAATCTCTGAAATACTCTCCGATAGCAGCACCTGCCATTGGAGCATATACCTGCATTGGCGCAGGGTCTGAAGCGTTAGCTGCTACGATTACCGTATAAGCCATAGCGCCTTTTTCTTCTAATGTTTTTGCAATACCTGCTACTGTAGACGCTTTTTGTCCAACAGCAACGTAGATACAGAATACCGGTTGGCCGGCATCGTAGAATTCTTTTTGGTTCAAGATAGTATCGATACAAACCGTAGTTTTACCTGTTTGACGGTCACCAATTACCAACTCACGTTGTCCTCTACCTACAGGAATCATGGCGTCGATTGACTTGATACCGGTTTGTAACGGCTCAGTTACCGGTTGACGGAAGATAACTCCCGGAGCTTTTCTTTCCAATGGCATTTCATATAAGTCACCACCGATTGGTCCTTTACCGTCGATTGGTTCTCCTAACGTGTTTACCACACGACCTACGATTTGCTCTCCTACTTTTAAGGAAGCAATACGTTGAGTTCTTTTTACGGTTGATCCTTCTCTGATTCCGGTTGAAGGTCCTAAAAGTACCACCCCAACATTATCTTCTTCTAAGTTCAAAACGATAGCCTCTAACCCGTTTTCGAATTGTACTAACTCACCGTATTGTGCGTTTGACAAACCATAAACACGAGCGATACCATCACCTACTTGAAGAACTGTTCCTACTTCTTCTAATGTAGCACCGGATTGAAATCCTTCTACTTGTTTCTTTAATATTGCTGAAATTTCAGCAGCTTTAATTTCTGCCATAGTATTGTATTATTATCTTCCTATATTAATATTAATTCCCGAACGTCTAACAGGTTCTTCTTTTATAATTATTGTATTGTTGCCATTGTTTTCTGAATACTGATTGCCGTATTTCTCAACCAATATGTCAATTTTCTCATTGTTCAAGGTTCCGTCTTCATTCACTACCTTACCTGAATACAAAATTTCCAAAATGTCTTTATCGAACTTTCTTATTTCAACTTTCTTATTTAAGCCTAAAAAAGAAACTTGATAATAATTCGGTTCACCTTCTTTACTAAAAACTTGGTTGTTTGGACCTCTGACAACATATTTAATAAAGATTATTTCGTCACCTTTTAAATTCATTATTGAGTAATCAAATACATCTTTTTTGTATTTGAGCCATTGTTTTTCGTCAACTAAAACATCTCCTTTTTTCAACTTTACCTTTTGAGAAAAAGAAGCAACGCTAATCATCAAAAACAATATTGTAAATAACTTTTTCATGTACAATTAATTAGAAAACTCTCTTCTTAATTCTTGTAACCTATTGGCCACGGAAGCGTTGTATTGTTTGTCGCCTATTCTCAAAATAAATCCCCCGATTATGGCAGGATCTACGATGTTTTCAATCGTTATCTTTTTATCTGAAATGGTTGCAATCTTTGCCAAAACTTGATTTTGCAAATCGGCGGTGATTGGGAAAGCAGTAGTAACTTTAGCAATCTCTACACCATTCATTTCGTCGAATTGGGCATTGAATTGCTTAGCAACATCGGCTAAAATTTCAAATCTTTTGTTTTCTTGAAGCAATCTGAACAATGCATTGGTTTCTGACTGAACGTTCGCGAAAACTTCTTTCAAGGCGCTCATTTTCAAATCCGAAGAAATGATTGGGCTTGACAGAAATTCGTTTAATTCAGCACTTCCGGCCACTGAAGCAACTACAGACAACATGTCGTCATTAACTTTAGCAGCGTTTCCGTTGGAAACCGCCGTTTCTAAAATTGCTTTCGCGTATCTAATCGCAGCTCTTGACATAACGATTAATTTAATTTTACATCACCTAACATTTTCTCTACCAATTTGGTTTGAGCTTCTTTGTTAGATAATTCGTCTTTTAATAATTTTTCGGCGATGTCTAATGACAAAGAAGAAACTTGAGATTTCAGTTCAGCTAAAGCGGCATTTTTCTCGCTTTCAATAGAAGCTTTGGCTTGCTCAATCATTTTTTGACCGGCTGCTTGTGCTTCAGCTTTAGCATCGTTGATCATTTTTTCTTTGATTTCACGAGCTTCTTTCATCATGGTATCGCGCTCTAATCTTGCATCAGCTAATAATTTCTCATTATCTGACTTCAAGTTTTGCATTTCTTTCTTAGCATTTTCAGCCGAAAGTAAAGCGTTTCTAATGCCTTCTTCTCTTTCGTTAACGGCATCTAAAATTGGTTTCCAAGCGAATTTTTTCAATAAGAAAATCAATCCTACGAAAATCAAAAACTGCCAGAAGAACAATCCTAATGAAAAATCATTTATTAACTTTTCCATATTATAAAATAATTATAAGTCTTTTTAATTTAATTTTTAAACAAAAGCTACAACCAACCGTTGCAGCTTTTTGTTTTGTTTGAATTATACTGCGAATAAAGCAGCAAATCCGATACCTTCAATAAGCGCAGCAGCAATCAACATCGCTGTTTGGATTTTACCAGTAGCTTCCGGTTGACGTGCAATAGCGTCCATTGCAGAACCACCAATTCTTCCGATACCGATACCAGCTCCGATTACTACTAATCCTGCTCCAATGATTTTAGGAATTTCCATAAAAATATGTATTAAAAATTAAACATTAATATTAATGGTGAGCTTCATCATGATGATGCTCTTCTACAGCCGAACCAAAATAAAGGGCCGACAACATAGTAAATATATAAGCTTGCAATAAAGCAACTAATATTTCGATTAATGAAATCGCAAACGAAAGGAAGAAAGACAAACTGCTTCCGATCCAGTTTTTGAATACAAACATCAACCCAATCAAACTCATCAATACGATGTGACCCGCAACGATATTCGCATAGAGACGAATCATTAAGGAGAAAGGTTTGATAATAGTTCCCAATAATTCAATTGGTGCTAAGATAAATTTCATCGGCACAGGTACGCCCGGCATCCAGAAAATGTGACCCCAATAATCTTTTTTTGCAGTAAAGGTGGTGATTAAGTAAGTGATTAAAGCCAAACAAGCTGTTACCGCAATGTTTCCGGTTACGTTGATTCCCAGTGGCGTCAATCCGAAGATATTTAAGAACCAAATAAAGAAGAAAATGGTCAATAAATAACTCATGTATTTTTTATAGTGTTTCTCTCCGATGTTCGGGATAGCAATTTCGTCTCTAACGTATAATACAATCGGTTCAAAAATTCGTCCAATTCCGGTAGCAATACCTCCGTTTTTAGCGTAAGATTTGGCCAAACTTTTAAACAAGAAGAACATGATTAAAGCTACTACAAAAATCATGAATACGTTTTTAGTGATAGAAAAATCAAGCGGTTTAGCATTGGTAGCATGGTGGTGCTCATCCATAGTTACTTCGCCTTGAGCGCTGTCTACTTTGTAGATTTTACCGTGGTGTAATTTGTAGAAATTTCCATTAACCTCAGCAACTTCATGATCATTGTGGAATTTTGAAGAAGAGAAAACTTGTAACCCATTATCCAATAAGATAACCGGTAACGGAAACCCAACGTGGTGTTGTTTTCCGGCTTCGTCTTTGTAACCAAAAATATTGAAGTCATAAGAGTCTTTCAAGTGGTGATCGATGAACTCTTTTATTTCTGTTTTGACATCTTTTGGTTCTGCTGATTCTCCATGAGTAGCTTCAACCGCATGTGTGGTTTCTGCTGAAACTTTGGTGGAATCAACTGTTGGATTGGCCGAACTTATTAATGGTAAAAAAGCTACTAAAGCAGCGATGATAAAACGGAGTGGTTTTTTTGAAAACACCATATCTGATAATTATCTAAATTTTATTTTCTCAAATTTGGTGCAAAAGTACAATATTAATTAATATTAAAAAGTATATGTTTTAATTTTTTTGACAGAATTGTCAATTTAAAACCCTTTTATTGTTTATTATTTAAAATTCTGATAGTTACATAGGTTTCTATTGCCAAAAAGTAAATGAAAATGATAAAAAAACTCATTTTTTCTGTGGGTGTTTTGGGCAAGTTTCCGGCCAATATCGGTTTCAAAAAAATAAAAGCAATTCCCATCTTTAAAGTCGTTAGCAGTAAAAAGGTATAACCTACCGAGTTAATGCTCTTTTCTTTAACCTTATCCAAGACCAAAATCAACATCGAAGAAAAGAAGAAAAAGAACAGATACAACAGTTCAACAGAATAGATAAAAGCTCCTTCATAAACTTGGGGCACCAAAAAATAAAACAAGGCTTTGTGAATGACAAAACCAATGAGCCCTAAAACTAAAACGGTAAAAATGGATTTGAATTTGTCTAAATTCATATTACTGATTGTCTGATTTATTAATTTCTTTTAACTGACGGTTAAGATTGTAAAATGCTATGGCCACGCCAAGTAAAGTTGAAATTTTTACATAAATATGATGAGGATTGCTGTACTTTTCATCAAGCCATCGACCCAGAGAAGCAAACAAAAAAACAATTACACCCATCTGGATAGGAATATTGATCAGTGTCAGCCACTTGTTACGCGCTTTTTTCTTCTGTGGATTGTCCATTACCGGGAAGGTTTTTCACGTGTGGTTTCATTACGCAGGTAGCGCTGAATTCGGCTCCGGGTTCAACGGATAATTTACCGCAAATTACTTCTCCTATAATATGAGATTTCGATTTTACATTGAGGATTTCCTGCACTTGTATCTTGCCTTCAAAAATCCCTTCGATATCGGCATTTTTACAAATGATGTCTCCTTTAACACTTCCGGCCGGACCAATAACAATCTTTCCTTTCGACTGAAAGTTGCCAATTAAATGACCGTCTAATCGAAAATCTGCCGGAGAAATAATATCGCCCGTGATAGTCGTTCCTTCCACAATTCGGTTGGTTTTTCCTAAAAGATCGGTATATGATTTTTGACTTTTTTCAAACATAATTTTATCCTTTTTTACCCGACTTCTGTGATTGAGGTGATGGCGGCATTCCGATTTGTCCTTCATTGCCGTCTGTTCCTTTCATGGGCTTGATGGGTTGAGCATCATTTTCGTTTATTGGCTGCTTTTTAGGTTGCTCTTGGACAGCAGGTTTAGGCTGTTCTTGTTCAACGACAGGTTTTTCAAAGGTTCCGTCCCAATTGGGTTGTGTTGGATTATCCGTAAGGTTTCCGGCCAAATACTCGTCTAAATTTTTCTTGATTTGAACAATCGTATAATTCTCGGTAGAGATGATGATTGGTATGTCTTGAATTTTATAATCTTTGTAATCCTTTAAAATAGAAGTAATTCCAACCGCTAAATCATTAGAATTCAACCCGTGAATCACCACAAAATTGTCGGTCATGGTGTAAAGGTCTAAAGATACTGTCAACCTATCTAAGCTACGGTCTTTGATAAACTTACCGATTTTTTCTCGGAGAATTTTGGTGTTCTTGTCTTCAAAATCTTTGGTTCTGTAAAGGATTTTCCAGTTTTTAGAATCCAAACTTGACAATTGCAAAGCATTAAGTTTAGGCATATCAACCGTCAACATTTTTTCGGCTCTCTTTCCTTCTTCTACGTTAGGGTAATTGAGCGCCACAAAATTTAAAGCTTTACTGTATTCTTCTAAGCCTGACAATTTTCCGACAATATTGGCTTTCAATAATTCAAATTTAGGCACCATTTCATCACCGGTAAATCTGTCAATAGCAGCCGATGTAGCGGTCAAAACAGCTTTGTAGTCTCCGGATAAATATTGCTTGTAAAGGGTTTCATAAACCGCTTTCGGAGAATCTTCAGATTCGGCTAACTCATTGTTAGGATTGCTCAATATTTGAGCATATCTTGAATTAGGATAAAGCGAAATAATTCTCGCTTTCATGCTCTCGGCTTTGTC
>NZ_CAMLRU010000131.1 GCF_946482535.1 uncultured Flavobacterium sp. | reverse complement strand
GTGGCAAACGCCTTTTGCGGATGCCGTTAGAAATACCGTTCATATACCAACCATAACCGCGGGTTACATTCAAGATATCGACCAAATCAATACCATTATTTTAAACGGCAGAGCCGATTTGGTGGCGCTGGGCCGACCTCTTTTAGCCGATGCCAACTTCGTTCGCCATGCCCAAGCTTATGAGCAATTGGAAACCAATGAAATTCCCAATCAATACAAAGCCGGAAGTTCGCATTTGTATCCGCTAAAAGCCGCCGAAAGAAAGCAAACGGAAAACATGAAAAGAGCTTTAAAACCGAAGAGCAATAAAAAAGAATAACATGAAAAAAGGATTACTGTTAGCATTGTTTTTAAACGTGTTTGGCTTCGCTCAAACCGAGGAAACTATCATTAGCGGTGATTCTAAATTGCATTATAAAACTTTTGGTCAAGGAAAACCGGTACTCATCATCAACGGCGGTCCGGGTATGGATTGCGAAGGTTTTGATTTTTTAGCCAAAAAAATAGCCAAGAAACATTACCAAACCATTATTTACGATCAAAGAGGCACCGGAAAATCAACCGTGGCAAATCCCAATAACCAAACAATAACGATGGACTTAATGGCGGAAGATATTGAAAACTTGCGCAAACATTTAAAAATCAATCAGTGGACCATCTTAGGCCATTCCTTCGGAGGTATAATGGCAGCCTTTTATGCCACAAAACATCCCGAAACTATTGAAAAAATAATCTTCTCTTCATCCGGCGGAGTGAATATGAAGTTCATGGATTATGTTGCCACTCGCATTCGCCATAATTTAACCCAAGAAGAAAGAGACAGTTTAGATTTTTATCAAAGGAAAAGAGATTTAGGCGACCTTTCTGAAAACACCAATGAGAGAAGAGCCGATTTTTTGTCGAGAGCCTATGTTTACCACAAGTCTAAAGCAGCTTCGGTATCACAAAGAATGACACAAACCAATTACAAGATTAACCTGTTGGTACTGCAAAACCTCCAAAGAATTCGTTTTGACTGCGCCAATGCTTTTGCCGATTTTAAACAACCGGTCTTGGTTTTACAAGGTAAAAATGACATCATCTCAACAGATACCGCACAAGAAATTGCCGCTGCTTTTCCCAATTCAAAATTGGTTTTAATAGACCATTGTGCGCATTACGGCTGGATTGATGCTGAAAAACTATACTTTAATTCGATTTATAATTTTTTGAAAAACTAAAATGAAACATTACGAAGATAATTTTGCCCACAATAGCCTTCCAAGCACTGACTTGCAGCCCGTTTATCCTTTTTTGGATTTACCGCAATTTAACCGACCGGAAATGCTCAATTGTGTCGAACGTCTTTTAGACAACCACATCTTCAATGGCAATGGTAATAATCCCTGTATTCGAACATTTGAAACCACTTGGACATACAACGACTTATACGAAAAAGCCAATCAAATTGCCCACGTTTTAGTGGAAGATTTAGGTTTAAAATCAGGTAATCGCGTTTTGATTCGTTCGGCTAACAATCCGATGATGGTTGCCGTTTGGTTTGCCGTTTTAAAAGCCGGTGGAATTGTCGTGGCCACTATGCCTTTACTTCGTGCCAAAGAATTAACTACGATTATAGATTGTGCCGAAATCTCACACGCTATCTGCGACCATAACCTGGCCGACGAAATGCATTTGGTCAAATCCGGTTATTTGCAATCCGTTTGTTTTTACGGCAATTCGCGCCTGGAAGAGTTAATGCAACACAAACCCAAAACCTTTACCAACTACCACTCTAAAGCAGACAGCGTTGCCTTAATTGGCTTTACCTCGGGAACTACAGGTTTGCCCAAAATGACAGCGCATTACCATAAAGACATTTTAAACATTTGCGAAGCGTTTCCGCAATATTCACTGCAACCTACTCCAAACGATATTTTTACCGGAAGTCCGCCACTTGGGTTTACCTTTGGTCTGGGCGGATTGGTTTTATTCCCGCTCTATTTTGGTGCTTCGACTTTCTTACTCGAAAAACCAACACCTGATATGCTTTTACAAGCCATTCAGGATTATAAAATCACAATTTGTTTTACGGCGCCAACGGCCTGGAGAATTATCACTACCAAAGTAGCCGATTTTGATATTTCCAGCTTGCGCAAATGTGTTTCTGCCGGAGAAACTTTACCGTTAAAAGTCTGGCAAGATTGGTATGATGCCACTGGTCTAAAAATAATCGACGGCATTGGTGCTACCGAAATGTTGCATATCTTTATCTCTTCGAATGAAAGCAATATGAAACCCGGTGCCACCGGCGTTGCCATAACCGGTTACGAAGCCAAAATTGTAGACAAAAACGGAAATGATTTACACGCAAACGAACCCGGAAGATTAGTCGTTCGTGGCATTACCGGCTGTAAATATTTAAACCGAATTGACAAACAAAAAGAATATGTAGAAAACGGCTGGAACGTCACCGGAGACATCTTCCGCCAAGACGAAGATGGTTATTTTTGGTTTGTAGCACGTGGCGATGATATGATCATTTCTTCCGGCTATAACATCGCTGCGATTGAAGTCGAAAGCGTGTTATTGACCCACGAAGAAATCCTCGAATGTGCCGTAGTCGGGTTACCCGATGAAGAACGAGGCATGCTGGTTTGTGCCCACATTGTTTTAAAAGATTCAGATAAAGCTACTGATAATATGAAAAACCATATTCAGCACTGGTTCAAAGAAGTAGCGGCACCGTATAAATATCCAAGAGTAATATATTTTACCGAAGCTCTGCCTAAAACGGAGACCGGAAAAATACAACGATTTAAATTGAAAGATTAAAAATAATTAGGAGCTGTTTCCCGCTTTCCGCGCTACATGGTAGCCAGCTGCAATCGGGGCTAAAAAAGATAATATGAACCACTATTTTACCAAACAAGAAAAAATACGTTTCAAACACGTCGATTACGCCGGTATCGTTTTCTATCCGCGTTTTCTGGAAATGCTCAACGACTTAGTCGAAGATTGGTTTGAAGAAGCCTTAGACCGACCATTCTCCAAAATCCATGAAACCAATGGCATCCCGACTGTAGATTTAAAAGTCCAATTCAAAAAAGCAGCCCGTATCGGGGAATTGTTGACCAAAAAACTTTGGGTCATCAAACTCGGCGGTGCTTCGGTCAACTGCGGTTTCCGTTTTGAAGACGAACAAGGCAACACCTGCTTAGAAGGCGAAGTCACTTTAGTAAACGTTGGCATCAGCAACGGCAGAGATGCGATTAAAGCCGAACCTTTTAAAGAAGAAATGAAAGCAAAGATTTCATCATTCATAATTCATAATTCATAATTCACTTTTATGGACTTTAAAAAATTCAAAGCCGCCACCGTACAAACGTCACCCGTTTTTCTCAATGTAGAAAAAACGATAGAAAAGGTTATTTCCTTTGTGAAAGAAGCCGGTGACAATGGCGCCCAACTCATCGCTTTCCCCGAAGTATTCATAGCCGGCTATCCTTATTGGAACTGGATTATGACGCCGGTGCAAGGCAGTAAATGGTACGAGCAATTGTATAAAAACTCAGTGGCTGTTACTGACGAAAGTATGAAGCCGTTGTTTCAAGCCGCCAAAGACCACAACATGCACATCGTAATCGGCATCAACGAACGAGGTGACAGTTATGGCGAAATTTACAATACCAACCTAATCATTGACAACCACGGAAACTTAATCGGGAAGCACCGCAAATTGGTCCCAACCTGGGCTGAAAAACTCACGTGGACCTCAGGTGACGGTTCTTCGTTAAAAGTGTATGATACCGAAGTTGGTCCGGTTGGAACTTTGGCGTGTGGCGAAAACACTAATACTTTGGCTCGTTTTACGTTGCTATCTCAAGGCGAATTGGTACACATTGCCAATTACATTTCGCTACCGGTAGCGCCACCGGATTATGACATGGCAGAAGCCATTAAAATTCGTGCTGCTGCGCATTCCTTCGAAGGCAAATTGTTTACCATTGTTTCTTGCTCAACTATTTCTCAAGAAATTAAAGATGCCCTTCGCACTGATGTACCAAACGTAGACGAATTGTTATCGCGTAAAAGTTCGGCCTTCTCCGGATTTATCGGTCCGAATGGCGCCGTGATTGGAACACCCCTAATTGATGACGAAGGCATTGTTTACGCCGATATCGATTTGGAAAAGTGCATCCAACCCAAACAAATGCACGACATCCTAGGGCATTACAACCGTTTTGATATTTTCGATTTAAGAGTGAATACCGCTCCAACCAGAAAGATTACCTTTGTAGATAACCACGAAGAATTCAACAAAAAATAAAATGGAAACCAACAACTATTCAGACGACGTAATCGGTCGCGCCAGAGTACAAGATACTCCGGAATTAGAAGCTTATTATAAAGAACTCGAAGTCCTTGGAGCCGGAGCACTTTGGACCGTTGCTAACGATATCGAACCTTGGGAACCCAGAGCCAATTCGGTACCCATGTTATGGAAATACGATGACTTGCGCAGTCTCGTTTTGAAATCCTCCGAACTCGTAACACCCGAACAAGCCGGAAGACGAGTAGTATACTTGGTCAACGACAAAAGAAAAGACGTTTCGGCAGCTGTAGGTTGGTTATACACCGGAATCCAAGTCACGCGTCCCGGAGAGAGTACTTCCGCTCACCGTCACCGCGCTTCTGCCCTACGCTTTATCATGGAAGGTTCCAAAGGCTACACCGTAGTAGACGGCAATAAAATCATGTTGGAAGTCAATGACTTTGTGATAACACCCAATTCCACTTGGCACGAACACGGCGTAGAACCCGATGGCCAAACTTGTATTTGGCAAGACGGTTTAGACATTCCGTTAGTAAATGCTTTAGAAGCCAATGATTATGCAGTATATGACGGCAAACAACCGTTAGTAAAACCTATTAATCATTCGCCGTTAAGTTACAGTTGCGCCGGGTTGATTCCGGCCGACCACCAATGGGACAAACCTTATTCTCCTTTGTTTAAATTTTCTTGGAGTAAAGTCTATCCTGCTTTGTTAGACGCTCAAATCGTTAACCATCCCGATGCTTTTGACGGCATTTTGATGCAATATTCCAATCCGCTTACAGGTGGTCATGTAATGCAAACTATGGGTGCGGCGATGCAATTGTTACCGGCCGGTTTCAAAGGAAAAGCCCACAAGCATACCGGTTCTTTTGTGTACCAATGCGCCAAAGGAAGTGGTTACACTATCATCAACGGCCAACGATTTGACTGGAAAGAGCGCGATATCTTTTGTGTACCTTCTTGGGCATGGCACGAACACCACAATGCTTCAGCAACCGAAGATGCGTGTTTGTTCAATTTCAATGACCTACCGGTGATTGAAGGCTTAGGCTTATTCCAAGGCAGAACATATGAAGAAAACAACGGACATCAAGCAATTAAATTTTAAGATCAAAATTATCTTCGAAAATTTACAATAATTAAAAATGAACTTTATAAAAACTTTTTTGGTTAACACTTTTAAGTCATTAAATGCTGTAATACTAATTTTCTTATTGTTAAGCTTTTATTTAATACAACAAGGAAGTATTTATGCAAAAGTATTAGGATATGTTTCTATGGTATGGTGGAGTTTAATTATTCTGGTAAACATTTATAAAAGGTTCAATAAAAATAGTTAATACATTATAATCAACAATGAAACTACTCACTTACAACACTTCAGAAAATGCCGAACCCCGTTTAGGCTTTCTTCACAATAACCAAGTCATCGATATGGAGGACTTTGGTGAAATTTCCAATTTCCCTTTGCCAAACGATATGTTAGAATTGATTGACATGGGCATTGAAATTATAGCCGAATTGAACGAAATGGTAACCGATACGCCGGAGAATTTCTTTGAGGAGATATCTTATTCTTTAGAAGAAGTCACTATACTTGCGCCTATTCAAAAGCCAAGAAAAAATATTATAGGTATTGGTTTGAATTATACCGAGCACGTGGCTGAAAGTGCCAGAACATTAGACACTACGGGCAAGTTACCACAAAAACCCATTATCTTTTCGAAACCGCCAACTACGGTTACCGGAACCCATACCGAAATTATCAAGAACACTAAATTGACTTCACAACTCGATTGGGAAGTAGAACTGGCAGTTGTGATTGGCAAACAAGGTAAATATGTTCCGAAAGCGGAAGCTTTGGATTATGTTTTTGGTTACACGGTCATCAATGATATTTCGGCTCGTGATTGCCGAAGAGAAGGCCAATGGATTGTTTCTAAAGGTCAGGATACTTTTGCGCCAATGGGACCAATCTTAGTGACTAAAGACGAAATAGAAAATCCTCACAATTTAAACTTATCACTAAAAGTAAACGGCATAGAAAAACAAAACTCAAACACCAAATTCTTGTTGTTCAACATCAACGATTTGATTGAAGATTTAAGCACGGTTTTCACTTTAGAACCCGGAGATATTATTGCTACCGGTACTCCGGCCGGTGTTGGTGCCGGACGTGATCCGCAAGAGTGGTTGTATGACGGCGATGTAGTAGAAGCTACTGTGGAAGGCATTGGGACGATAGTGAATACAGTAAAAGAGATTTCGCGTTAGGGATTGTAGTGAAAATCCTTTTTTGAAAAAAAAAGATTGTAACGGAAAGCCCGACCTCGTTCTTCAGACGAGGGAACGCCCAAATATTTAAGTTCTCTGTAACCAACTTGGAACTTTTAAACTTGAAACAAAATGAACAAAAAATTTAGAATAGGACAAATAGTACCATCTTCAAACGTAACGATGGAAACCGAAATACCGGCTATTTTCAGAGCCAGAGAAACCATTTTACCCGAGCGATTCACGTTTCACAGCAGCCGCATGCGAATGAAAAAAGTGACCAAAGAAGAACTCGAAGCCATGGACGCCATGAGTTTAAAATGTGCCCAAGAATTGTCAGACGCGCATGTGGATGTCATGGGTTATGCGTGTTTAGTGGCTATCATGAGTATGGGACGCGGTTATCATTGCGTTTCGGAAGTGAACTTACACCAAGAGACGGTGGCCAATGATTTTCCGACGCCTATCGTGACTTCGGCCGGTGCTTTAATTAACGGACTGAAAGTGTTGGGTGCCAAACAAATTTCGATTATTACGCCATATATGCGTCCGCTAACGGATATGGTTGTGGATTATATTGAACACCAAGGCATTAAAGTCAAGCAAAGTATAGCACTCGAAATTCCGGATAACTTGGAAGTGGCAGCCCAAAACCCGATGAATTTGCTGGAAATTTACAAGCAATTAGATTTGACGGATGTAGATGTGTTAGTCGCTTCTGCTTGTGTGCAAATGCCATCGTTGGAAGCAGTTGATTTGATTCAGGCCGAATGTGGCATTCCGGTAACTTCGGCAGCGGTTTGTACGACTTATGAAATGATGAAAAAATTAGGCATTGAAGCCAAATCAGCTATTGGTGGAGAATTGCTGAGCGGTAAATACTAAAGTGAATTTTAATTAACTTAAAGTTAATAGTTAATCCTTTGACTTTTTAGTAAATTAGGGCTTTCCAAATAACAACATAAATAATT
>NZ_CAMLRU010000130.1 GCF_946482535.1 uncultured Flavobacterium sp. | reverse complement strand
ATAATTCAAGATCCAAAATTGTCCATTGCAAACTGCCAACTGCCAACTATTTTTACCATTTGGCTAATGATTCGTTGAAAATATCTTGTGTAATTCGTTCAAAAATAACATCCAAAGCTTCAGTTAATTGCGCGCCAACTAACTGACCGTCACCGCTGTAATCATAGAAAAAAGAGAATGATTTTTCAAAGTTATCCGATTCTTTATTTTTATTGGTAAAACGTACATTGACTCTTATGGTCAATCGGTTTTGCGATGCTTTTTGATCTGCCGTGGCAGTCATCGGTGAAATTCGGTAATCGGTAATTTCACCTTCATACATCAAATCACCATTAGAATTGGTCAAATTCAAATTGGTTTGATTCTGAATCAAATCCTGCAAACGCAAAGTAAAAGTACGTTCAATTCCCGGCTCTACCAATTCGGCATTGTTTTGAAAATAATTTACCTGAAAGGTTTTGGCGTCAATTTTTCCCGTTCCGGTAAAGTTGTAAACGCTGCAACTATTAAGGCTGAAAGCAATGATTATAAGTAAAATGTATTTGGTGTTTTTCATCTCGATTCCAAAGATATTCTTTTTCGGTTTTATCCGAGGATTATTTACAAATCAAATTGTTTAATTTTTCGGTACAAAGTTCGCTCTGAAATTCCCAATTCATCTGCTGCTGCTTTTCTCTTTCCTTTGTGACGTTCCAATGATTTTTTGATGAGTTCAATTTCTTTTTGTTCCAATTTCAAAACCTCTTCTTCTTCAACCGTTTCGGCATCTAGGTAATTTTGGTCGTCATCTTCTTCAAATTCCTCTTGGTGAGCTTGAGTTTGGGTCGGAATGACATTAACTCTTGGTGTTTCTTCAAAGGAGATCTCGCTTTCTGCTTCT
This sequence comes from uncultured Flavobacterium sp., assembly GCF_946482535.1. The sequence continues at coordinate 6,728 of NZ_CAMLRU010000130.1, read as the reverse complement.
TTCGAGCCGTAGACTTTCTGAATCAAACTCGGATTAATATCTTGTACTTTGGCGCCGTTTTTCATCAGTTCCAAAGTCAGTTTCTTCAAATCATTCAAATCACTTTTCATGTCAAAAAGGACTTTGTAAAGAATATCTCTCTCGGTAGCAAAATCACTATCCGATTTTTTTCCGCCAACCACTGAAGGTAAAGTGCTGCCTTCGGTCGGAAGATAAGATTGCAATGTTGCTAACGAAATATCTCTGTTGGTTTCCAAAACCGAAATTTGTTCCGCCACATTGCGCAACTGACGGATATTTCCGCTCCATCGGTATCTTTGTAGAAACTGAATGGCATCGTCACTCAATTTAATAGGAGGCATTTTGTATTTGTGAGCAAAATCGGCCGCAAATTTTCTAAACAATAAATGAATATCGTCTTTTCGGTCGCGCAATGGCGGCAACGGAATATCAACAGTACTTAATCGATAATACAAATCCTCACGGAACTTTCCTTTTTCAATGGCGTCAAACATATTGACATTGGTAGCAGCTACAATTCTGACATTGGTTTTTTGTACTTGCGAGGAACCGACTTTGATAAACTCTCCATTTTCTAAAACACGAAGTAATCTAACTTGAGTGGTCAGCGGTAATTCACCTACTTCATCCAAAAAAATCGTGCCGCCATCGGCTACTTCAAAATAACCTTCACGAGTATTGGTCGCGCCGGTAAAAGCGCCTTTTTCATGCCCGAATAATTCACTGTCAATGGTTCCTTCCGGAATCGCACCACAGTTAACCGCAATGTATTTCCCGTGTTTTCTGTGCGAAAGTGAATGGATGATTCTTGGAATACTTTCTTTACCAACACCACTTTCGCCCACAACCAAGACAGAAATATCGGTAGGAGCAACCTGAATCGCTTTTTCTATGGCACGATTGAGCTTCGGGTCATTCCCGATAATCTCAAAGCGTTGTTTTATGTTTTGAACTGATTCCATTAATTATTTGTTTAAAAGGTTTAAACGTTTAAAATTGTTAGGGTTAAACCACATTAAACAATCTTAAACCATATTAAACTTTTAGCTTTGCATTTCGCTATACCCAACCGCTTCTCCAATCAAAGTGGCAGTCGTGCAATCGGTTACTTTTACCAGCACAAAATCGCCTTCTTTATAATTACCTTTCGGGAAAACGGTCACCACATTTTCAGAGTTTCTGCCGCTCCAGTGTTGGTCTGATTTTTTAGATTCTTTTTCAATCAACACTTCTACGGTTTGACCTAAGAAACGTTTGGTTCTTTTTTCGCTTAGTATTTGTTGTAAGTCTACAATTTCCTGTAAACGTCTTTTCTTTACTTCTTCAGGAACATCATCTTCCATTTTACGAGCTGCCAAAGTACCCGGTCTTTCTGAATAAGCAAACATATAACCGAAGTCATATTCTACATATTCCATCAAAGTCAAGGTGTCTTGGTGGTCTTCTTCGGTTTCGGTTGGGAAACCGGCAATCATATCTTGTGAAATAGAACAATCGGGAATGATGCGTTTGATTTTGTCAATCAGTTCCATGTATTCTTCACGGGTGTGTTGGCGGTTCATTTCTTTCAAAATTCGCGTGCTTCCGCTTTGCACCGGTAAGTGAATATAGTTGCAAACATTATCGTATTTGGCAATCACATGCAACACTTCTTCGTGCATGTCTTGCGGATTCGAAGTCGAAAAACGGAAACGCATTTTAGGGAAAGCAATTGCACATTGTTCCAACAATTGCGCAAAATCGGTAGCGGTGGCTTTTTGCATTTCGGTGGCTTTGTCGAAATCTTTTTTCAAACCGCCGCCGTACCAAAGGTAACTGTCGACATTCTGACCCAACAAGCAAACTTCTTTAAAACCTCTGTCCCATAAATCCTGAATTTCAGCCATAATACTTTGTGGCTCACGGCTGCGCTCACGACCACGAGTAAAAGGCACTACGCAAAACGTGCACATATTGTCGCAACCACGTGTAATCGAAACAAAGGCATTTACGCCATTGCTGTTCAAACGCACCGGAGAAACATCGCCATAAGTTTCGTCTTTGGAAAGGATAACATTTATCGCATCTCGACCTTCTTCAACCTCTTTCAAAAGATTCGGTAAATCCTTGTAGGCATCCGGTCCAACGACCATGTCTACAATTTTTTCTTCTTCTAAGAATTGGCTTTTCAAACGCTCGGCCATACAACCCAAAACGCCCACTTTCATCCCCGGATTAATACTGCGTTTTACCGCATTATATTTTTCCAAACGCTTGCGCACGGTTTGTTCTGCTTTGTCTCGGATAGAACAAGTGTTCACCAAAACCAAGTCGGCTTCTTCTAATTTTTGAGTAGTATTATACCCTTGTTCGGTCAAGATAGACGCTACAATTTCACTGTCCGAAAAATTCATCGCACAGCCATAGCTTTCTATAAATAGTTTTTTAGTGTTGCCTTCTTTTTGTTCCAAAACCAAGCTGGTGCCTTGTTTTTTCTCTTCAATTTCCTTTTCCATAAAATGATTTTCGCTTAATCGGACAGCAAAGATAATACTAAATTATAAAATATGACAAGATGGCAGAGATGGTTTAACAAAAGTTTTGGAGCGAGTCGTTTGCGCATGCTTGGAATCCGTGTTCCCGCTTTCCACTCTGCAAGGCGCCGTTGCAATCGGGGCTAATTAGTTGGCGTCTTTTGCGTTGGGAATGACTGTTTGCAAATATTGCTTGCAACGATATAATATATTAAGGTATAAATCCATTTTTTTTGAGTCAATCACCGTTAAAAAGTTACACTAAATCGGTATTTTAAAAAAAACGTTTACTTTTGTCCGCGTAAACAATCGGGATATGGCAAAGAATTTAGTTATCGTGGAGTCGCCGGCGAAGGCAAAAACAATCGAAAAATTTCTGGGAAATGATTATCAGGTAGAGTCGAGTTATGGGCACATAGCCGACTTGCCTTCTAAAGAAATTGGAGTAGATGTAGAAAATGGTTTTAAGCCTAAATATGAAGTGTCTTCCGATAAAAAAGCTTTGGTTAAAAAACTGAAAGATTTATCCAAAAATGCCGAAACCGTTTGGTTGGCTTCCGATGAGGACCGCGAGGGAGAAGCCATTTCTTGGCACTTGACGGAAGAATTAAAGTTAGACAAAAGCAAAACCAAAAGAATTGTTTTCCACGAAATCACGAAAACTGCCATTCAAAAAGCGATTGAAAATCCACGCGGAATAGATTACAACTTAGTAAACGCCCAACAAGCTCGTAGAGTTTTAGATAGATTAGTAGGTTACGAATTGTCTCCGGTTTTATGGAAAAAAGTAAAAGGCGGTTTGTCCGCCGGTCGTGTGCAATCCGTTTCTGTTAGATTAATTGTAGAGCGCGAAAGAGAAATCCAAGAGTTCAAACCGGTTGCTTCTTATTCTGTTACTGCCGAATTCACCAACGAAGCCGGAAAAGTGGTAAAAGCCAAATTGCCGAAAAACTTCGCTACCAAAAAAGAAGCGGAAGACTTCTTGCAAAAAAATATAGGTTCTATATATAAGGTAGCCGATTTAGAAACCAAACCAACCAAAAAATCACCGGCAGCACCATTTACAACTTCTACATTGCAACAGGAAGCTGCTCGAAAATTATATTTGCCCGTTGGAATTACCATGCAAATTGCACAGCGATTGTACGAAGCCGGACTCATCACATATATGAGAACTGATAGTGTAAACTTGTCTCAAGAAGCTATGACTGCCGCTCAAGCGGAAATCACCAGTTACTACGGAGCGGAATTCAGTAAGCCGAGAAACTTTAATACCAAATCCAAAGGCGCCCAAGAAGCACACGAAGCCATTCGTCCAACCGATATGTCACGTCATTCTGTAAATGTGGAAAGAGACCAAGCCCGTTTATATGAGTTGATTTGGAAAAGAACTTTAGCATCTCAAATGGCCGATGCCGAGTTGGAAAGAACGAATGTTAAGATTGAAGCGAATAATCATTCTGAAGTTTTCCAAGCCACCGGCGAAGTAATCAAATTTGAAGGATTCTTAAAAGTTTACTTGGAAGGCAATGACGAGGATGATGAAGAACAAGAAGGCATGTTACCGGCTTTAAAAGTCAATGAGAAATTGACCAACAACAATATCATCGCTACCGAAAGATACACGCGCCCGGCGTCTAGATATACCGAAGCTTCTTTGGTGAAAAAATTAGAAGAATTGGGAATCGGTCGTCCGTCAACCTATGCGCCAACAATTTCTACCATTATCAATAGAAACTATGTGGAAAAAGGAAACTTAGACGGCGTAGAAAGGAAATATGTTCAGCTGACCTTGAAAGACAGCAAAGTGGACGAAAAGATTTTAAAAGAAAACACCGGTTCCGACAAAGGAAAATTGGTACCAACCGATATCGGAACGATTGTAAACGACTTTTTGGTGAAAAACTTCGAAGCTATTTTGGATTATAATTTTACAGCCAAAGTAGAACAAGATTTTGACGAAATCGCAGAAGGCAATATCGATTGGGCCAAAATGATGCAGGATTTCTACAACAAGTTCCATCCAAATGTCATTGAAGTAGAAAAAAATGCCGATCGTGAAAGTGGCGAAAGAATATTGGGCACCGACCCAAAATCTGGGAAACCGGTATCCGTTCGCTTAGGGAAATTCGGACCGATGGCTCAAATTGGCGATGCTGAAGATGAAAATAAACAATTTGCCAGTTTGCGTCAGGATCAGAATATTGGTAACATTACTTTAGAAGAAGCTTTGAACTTGTTCTTGTTGCCAAAAAATTTAGGTCAATATAAAGGAGAAGAAGTTGAGGTAAGCAATGGTCGTTTCGGACCATATGTTCGTTTCGGAAAACAATTTATCTCCTTGCCAAAAGGGGAAGATCCTTTAGATGTTACTATGGAGCGCGCTCAGGAATTAATTGATGAAAAAGTCAAAGCCGATGCACCGATTGCGGTTTACCAAGGTATGGATGTTCAAAAGGGTGTTGGTCGCTTCGGGCCTTTCTTGAAATGGAACGGTATTTTTATCAATGTCAATAAAAAATACAATTTTGACAATCTTTCACAATCAGATATTGCTGAGTTAATTGAGGAAAAATTGCAAAAAGATATCGATAAAGTCATTCACCATTGGAAAGAAGAAGGAATCGTTGTTGAAAAAGCCCGTTGGGGGAAATCAGTCATTACCAAAGGCAAAATCAAAATCGAATTAAACAAAGATATTGATGCTTCTAAATTGACTTTAGAACAAGTACAAGAAATGATTGCCAAGAAAACGCCGGAGAAAAAAAACGCAGCTAAAAAAACGGCTGCAAAAAAGACCACTACTAAAAAAGCGACCACTAAAAAGAAATAATTTATGGAATTCGATTTTTTGTCACCCGTTAATCCTGAGATTATACAATATGTAAAAGCATTGTCCTCTCAACATTTGGGAAGTAAAGTCGCTTTTCATACCGACAAAGATTTTCCGGATACCGATAAAATCAAGATTGCCATAGTTGGAGTTCTGGAAAACAGAGGCGATATAAAAGCTTTTGAAGAAGTTGATTTGGATGCCATTCGCAAAGAGTTGTATGGTTTGTTTCCGGGAAACTGGCAAAGCTCCATAGCAGATTTAGGCGATATTCTTCCCGGGAATTCTCTGGAAGATACTTTTTTTGCGTTGCAAAAAGTGGCCGCCAAGCTCATTCGTAAAAGTGTAATTCCGGTTATTATTGGTGGCACACAAGATTTGACCTATCCTATTTATAGAGCTTATGACAGTTTGGAGCAAATGGTGAATTTGGTTTCCATCGATAAGAAATTTGATATCGGCAAGCAAGAAGACGGAATCACAAGTGGTTCTTATTTGTCTAAAATCATTTTAGATGAGCCGAATAATTTGTTCAACTATAGTAATGTGGGTTACCAAACTTATTACAATTCTCAAGAAGAGATTGATTTAGTTGAGAAATTGTATTTTGACGCCTACAGATTGGGAGAAATTTCTAACAATATAGCTTTGTCTGAACCGGTTTTTCGCGATGCAGATATTGTTAGTATAGATTTAAATTCTGTAAAGTCCTCAGATTCAGGAAATTTAATTAACTTTACTCCAAATGGCTTTGACGGAAAAGAAATCTGCAGCCTGTCCAGGTATGCCGGTATAAGTGATAAAGTGAGTTCGTTAGGAATATTTAATCACAACAACAGCAAAGAAGAAGCGGTATTAATTGCTCAAATGATTTGGTATTTTGTGGAAGGGGTTAATTATCGTTCTAATGAATATCCTTTTGGGACTAAAGAGCATTATCTGAAATATATTGTTCCGTTAGAGAATGAAGAATTGGTTTTTTATAAAAGCAATAAAACCGACCGATGGTGGATAGAAATAAACTTTTTTTCAGGACAACACAATAAATTGAAAAAAAATACGTTATTACCTTGTTCTCATGAGGAGTATTTGGCGGCTTGTAACCATGAAATCCCTGAGAGATGGTGGAAAGCCCAACGCAAAAACAGTATTTAACAGAGATAAAAGAGAAATAATTATAAAATAAAATTATACGGTATCGTAAATTATAGCTTACAAAAATGAATAAAAAATGCATTTTAGCTGAAAAAAAGTGCATTTTGTCGATAAAAAGTTTTTTTAATAACTTTTAAAATTCTATTTTTGGAAAGTGAAAATCTATTTAGGAGGCAAGCATAATAAAATTTAATATTATTTAATTG
>NZ_CAMLRU010000129.1 GCF_946482535.1 uncultured Flavobacterium sp. | reverse complement strand
AATTTTTCAATAGCATCTTGAGCCGAATGAATACCGCCAACGCCAATAATAGGAAAAGCTTTGTTGCTTTTTTCAGATAGAAAACGAATCACTTCTGTAGAACGTTCGGTCAAAGGTTTTCCGGATAATCCACCGGTTTCCGCTTTGTTTTCCGATTGCAAACCTTCGCGTGAAATAGTAGTATTCGTGGCGATAACGCCCGCAATTTTAGAATCGTTTACGATATCGATAATGTCTAGCAATTGCTCATTGGTCAAGTCGGGTGCGATTTTTAATAAGATGGGTTTCGGTTTTTGATGCAATAAATTATGCGATTGCAGCGTATTCAAAAGTTCCGTCAAAGGTTTTTTTTCTTGTAGTTCTCTCAAGTTCGGTGTATTGGGCGAACTCACATTCACCACAAAATAATCCACATGATGGAATAAGGCGTCAAAACAAATCAGATAATCTGAAGTGGCATTTTCATTCGGAGTCACTTTGTTTTTACCGATGTTTCCGCCAATTAAAACGCCTTGATTTTGTTTTAGTCGAAGGACAGCGGCTTCCACACCACCATTGTTAAAACCCATTCGGTTAATGATGGCGCTGTCTTCTTTTAAACGAAACAAACGTTTTTTCGGATTACCGTCTTGTGGTTTGGGTGTCAAAGTGCCGATTTCTATAAAACCGAAACCAAAGTTTGATAACTCATTGTAAAGCTTCGCATCTTTATCAAAACCGGCTGCCAAACCTACCGGATTTTTAAATTTTAAGCCAAAAACTTCTCGTTCCAGACGTTTGTCTTCGACTTCGTAAATTGACTTTAAAATTTTTGGAACAAAAGGAATTTTGGATATAAATTTAACCAACGAAAAAGTGAAATAATGCACTTCTTCCGGATCAAACCAAAAAAGAATTGGGCGAATGAGTAATTTGTACATGAGTTGTGTAGTTGTGGTGCAAAGATAAAAGATTTGAAGATTTGAAAACGGGCCAATTTGAAAATGTTTTAGAAAAGTCAATTTTCCATCTTCAAATCTTCAAATTTTCAAATTTTCAAATTACTTTAGCCAAACAATACAAACCCATGATTTCAGAAGCACAATTCCAAGCCGAACTCAATATTATAATTCAAAACGGTATCCGCGAGGATATTGGTCCGGGTGATTACAGTTCGCTGGCCTGTATTCCCGATGATGCCAAAGGAAAAGCCAAATTGCTGGTCAAAGACACCGGTATCATTGCCGGAGTTGCCTTTGCTCAAATGGTATTCGAAAATGTAGACCCAACGCTTCAAGTCGAAGTGTTTATCCAAGACGGAATGCCTGTTAAACACGGAGATGTCGTTTTTCATGTTTCAGGCAGTTCGCAATCGATTTTGAAAGCGGAACGTTTGGTGCTCAATTCTATGCAAAGAATGTCGGCCATCGCAACCAAAACAAATAGTTATGTAAAGCTTCTCGAAGGCACCAAAACCAAAATCCTCGACACCCGAAAAACCACACCCGGTTTCCGCGCTTGCGAAAAATGGGCAGTAAAAATCGGTGGAGGTGAAAACCATCGTTTTGCTTTGTACGACATGATCATGCTCAAAGACAACCATAACGATTTTGCCGGTGGGATTACCCAAGCCATTACCAAAACCAAGGCCTTTTTAAAACACCATAATTTAGATTTAAAAATTGTAGTCGAAGCCAGAAACTTAGCCGAAATAGAAGAAATTCTGCAAAATGAAGGCGTGTTTCGCATCCTAATCGACAACTTTAATTTTGAAGACACCGAAAAAGCAGTCGTGCTTATCGGTGACCGTTGCCTTACCGAATCCTCCGGAAATATCAATGAAAAAACCATCCGCCAATACGCAGAATGCGGCGTCGATTATATTTCTTCCGGTGCTTTGACGCACTCGGTGTACAATATGGATTTAAGCCTAAAAGCCTTTTAAAAATGAGTATTGAAATTGAAGACAAACTCAAAAAAATACCGGTAGTTAGAACGCTCGTTTTGCTATTGCAAAAAATTCCGTTGCCATGGTTGCACGGTTTGTCGCTCTATGATTTAATCGAACATTATATTATAGGTATAGTCGAAGGCGCCATTTCTTACCGTGCGGCAGCCATTGCTTGGAGTTTCTTTATGTCACTGTTTCCGTTTGCACTTTTTATACTCAACCTCATTCCGTACATACCAATTCAAGGTTTCCAAGAAGATTTTCTCGGGTTTGTGCAACAAAGTGTGCCGCCAACAACTTATGACGCTATTTATAAAATTATCAACGATATTTTGCACAACAGTAACTCGGGTTTGATTTCGACCGGATTTCTTATGGCCATACTCTTAATGACCAACGGAGTGAATGCTATTCTGGGCGGTTTCGAAAGTTCGCATCATATCGATTTTTCACATAAGCGCAAGTTCTTCCGCCAGTATTTTGTGTCGTTGGCGCTATCTATTTTATTGGCTTTATTGCTCATTATTACGGTTGCGACTATTGTAGTTTTTGAAGTTTTCATCCAAAAAACCAAAATCCAAGACGTGCTTTCTGATAAAATTCCATTAATTGAAATGGGACGATATGTCTTTGTGATTCTCATGATTTTGTTTGCCACTTCGTTACTGTTTAAGTTTGGCATCAAACGCGATTCTCGACGTTCTTTTATCTCAATCGGTTCGGTTTTTACGACCATTTTAATCATCTTGTCGTCTTATACTTTCGGGATTTGGGTGATTAAATTTTCCAAATACAATGAGCTTTACGGTTCGATAGGAACGTTGTTGGTCATCATGTTTTACATTTGGATCAATTGTATGATTTTGCTGTTGGGCTTCGATTTGAACGCCTCGATTAATAAAATAAAACGCCAAAAGGAAAAAGAATTAGAAACCAATCCATAGGCCTTTTTAAACGCAATTCCCGCTGTGCCATCGGGGTTAAACACTCAAACTATTCGCATTTTTTAAATCATTTGTAATGTCTTTTTTTGTTGAAGTTATCATTCCGCTTTCTTTACCTAAAACCTTTACTTACAAGGTTTCGGAAGCTGAATATTATTACATTCAAAAAGGAATGCGAATCGCCGTACCTTTTGGCAAAAACAAAATCTACACGGCGTTGGCAATCGACTTACATCAAAACGCACCAACACTATACGAAGCCAAAGACATCCACCAAATCCTCGACGAAAAGCCCATCGTAAACGAATTCCAAATCAACCATTGGTTTTGGATTGCTTCTTATTATATGTGTAACATTGGTGATGTGTATCGCGGTGCTTTGCCTTCAGCTTTATTGCTCGAAAGCGAAACCATTATTTCCCAACAAAAAGATACCGTTGTCAACGAAACCGAATTGTCCGATGACGAATTCCTGATTTACGAAGCCTTGCAACACCAAAGTTCATTGAAGGTTCAAAATATCATGGATATACTGAATAAGAAAACAGTTTTGCCGGTCATTCAAAAGTTGATTAACAAAAATATTATCACTTTAGAAGAAGAAATTCAGGAAGCTTACAAACCCAAACTCGTTCGTTACATTCGACTGCACACACAATACCAATCGGAGGAAAGTCTGATAGCGCTTTTAGACGGTTTAAAATCGGATAAAAGGAAAAATGTAGTGCTGCAGTATTTTCAATTACAAGCACAAGAACGCAAACCCATTTCGGTTAAACAATTAACCGAAACTGCACAAACTTCTAACGCGATTATTAAAGCCTTAGTTGAAAAAGGTGTTTTCGAAGAATACTATATTCAGGAAGACCGCGTCAATTTTGCTCAAAACAAAAAGGAAAATCAGCTTACTCTAAGCGAATCCCAGCAAAAAGCACACGATGAAATTGTGCAAACCTTTACAGGTAAAGATATTTGTTTGCTACACGGCGTAACTTCCAGCGGAAAAACAGAGGTTTACACCAATCTCATTGAAAAATATATCGCTGAAGGAAAGCAAGTCTTGTATTTATTACCCGAAATTGCACTGACCACACAACTGGTTTCGCGTTTGACGCAACATTTCGGAAATAAAGTGGCGGTTTTTCATTCTAAATACAACAACAACGAAAGGGTAGAAGTCTGGCAAAATGTATTGCAACAATCCGAAAATGCTCAAATTGTGATTGGTGCGCGTTCGGCTTTGTTCTTGCCGTTTGCAAATCTCGGCTTAATCATTGTTGATGAAGAACATGAACCGACTTTCAAGCAACAAGATCCGGCGCCGCGTTATCATGCTCGAGATGCCGCTATAGTTTTGGCTAATGCACATCAATCTAAGGTATTGTTAGGTTCGGCTACGCCAAGTATTGAAACCTATTACAATGCGACTTCGGGAAAATTTGGGTTAGTGACTTTAAAAGAGCGCTTCGGAAAAGTGCCCATGCCCGAAATTGAATTAGTAGATTTGAAAGACAGTTATTTCCGCAAGAAAATGAAAGGTCATTTCAGCCTGACACTTATCGAACAAATCACCGAAGCTTTTGCTAATAATGAGCAAGTGATTTTATTTCAAAATCGCCGAGGTTTTTCTCCGGTTTTAGAATGCATGACTTGTGGTCATGTGCCGCAATGTCCGCAATGCGATGTGAGTTTAACTTACCACAAATACAAAAACCAATTGCGCTGTCATTACTGCGGTTACAATATGGCCAAGCCTTCCAACTGTCATGCTTGCTCAAGCGTTGATTTAGAAACCAAAGGATTCGGTACTGAACAAATCGAGTTAGAATTAGCTGAATTATTTCCGAATAAAAACATCAAGCGCATGGACCAAGACACCACTCGCGGGAAATACAGTTTTGAAAAAATCATTGACGGTTTTAAAAACCGAGAGATTGATGTTTTAGTCGGCACCCAAATGTTGGCCAAAGGACTGGATTTTGACAATGTTTCCCTAGTTGGTATCCTAAACGCCGACAATATGTTATACCATCCCGATTTTCGGGCTTTTGAACGAAGTTATCAGATGATGACACAGGTTTCCGGACGCGCGGGCAGAAGTGAGAAGCGCGGGAAAGTGGTTATTCAAACTTACAATCCGTTGCACAATATTATCCAGCAAGTGACCAACAACGATTATGAAGGCATGTACAAAGAGCAATTGTACGAAAGGAAAATTTACTATTATCCGCCGTTTTATCGTTTGATTCGCTTAACCTTGAAGCATCGCGATTTTGAGAAACTCAAAGAAGGTTCGATGTGGTTGTATCAGGTATTGAAACAAAACTTATCCATTCCGGTACTTGGTCCGGAAGAACCGGCTATCAGTCGCATTCGCAATGAATATATTAGAACTATAATGGTTAAGATTCCGGCAGATGCTTCGTTACAAGGTACAAAAAAAACTATCCAGAAAGTACTGAATAGTTTTGAGTTGGTATCGCAATACAGAACGATTAAAGTTACTGTAAACGTCGATTTTTATTGAGTAAATTTAGGCAATCGCTAAAGCTTTAAGTAAATCTTCTTTTTTGTTGCGGCTCAAAGGAATTTTCGCGAGACCAATTTCGGCAAATTTGCCATTGAAACGCTCTACTTTGTCAATATTGATTATGAACGACCTGTGAACTCTCAGGAATTTTTCTTTCGGTAGCTCATTCTCAAAAGACTTCATCGAGCAAAGTCTTAAGTTTATATCTTTATCGGTAATTATTTTGACATAGTCACCAAAAGATTCAATCCATTTGATTTTATTGAGGCAGATTTTGAGCTTTCTTAAATGGCTTTTAATGAATATATGGTTGTTTTCTTTCGCTTCTTGATTTAGTTCGTGAAAGGCTACAGCTCTTTTGACAGCATTGTTGAAACGCTCATGGGTAATTGGTTTTTGAATGTATCCCGCAACGTTATAATTAAAGGCTTTCAAGGCATACTCGCTTTTTGAGGAGATAAAAATAATTTGTGGATTGACTTTTAAATCGGCCAAAAAAGCAAACCCATTGACAACCGGCATTTCTATGTCCAGTAAGATTAAGTCAACACTATTCTTAGAAATGAAATCTTTGGCTTCTTTAGCATTTGAAAAGCTGCCGACTACATTTAAATTTGGATGGCTGTTTACCAATTTAACATTAATCATTCTTTGAATTACATCATCTTCTATAACAATACAATCTAATTTCATAGTTGGTCTTTATTAGTTTATCGTAAAAAAATTTTTCCGTATTTTAATTTTAGAGAAATGGAAATCAGCTTATTTACAAGAATAAAGTTATGGTGGATTAGGTAGTTAAAGAATGAGATGTATCAGCAGTTTTTATGGTTTTTTTACGTATATTTATTATACACATAAAAAAAAACTACCCGAAAGTCTCGGATAGTTTTTTTATTTCCAATACAGAACAATTAAAGTTACTGTAAATGTTTATTTTTAAAGCGTAAATTTAAGCAATAGCTAGTGCTTTAATTAAATCTTCTTTTTTATTGCGGCTTAAAGGAATTTTGGTAACTCCAATCTCGGCAAACTTACTGTTGAAACGCTCTACTTTATCAATATTGATAATATAAGACTTGTGAACTCTGATGAATTTCTCTTTAGATAAATCTTGTTCGAACGATTTCATGGTAGAAAGCACCAAGTTACTGTCGTCTTCGGTAACTACTTTTACATAATCTCCGTAGGCTTCAATCCACTTAATTTTATTGGTATAAACTTTAAGCTTTTTAAGGTTACTCTTAATAAAGATATGTTCTCCTTCTTCTTCTTGATTTTCTTTTTTAAGCATATGGAAATCCATTGCTCTGCGAACAGAAGCATTGAAGCGATCTAAGGCTATCGGTTTTTGTAGGTAATCCGTAGCATCATAATCAAACGCTTTCATAGCGTATTCGGCTTTCGACGTGATAAAAATAATTTGGGGTTTTACTTTTAATCCGTCTAAGAAATCAAAACCACTGATGACCGGCATCTCGATATCGAGAAATATTAAGTCTACAGTATGGACAGACATGCAATTTTTTGCTTCAATTGCATTCGAAAAATCACCTACTAAATGTAGATTAGGGTGATTATTTACTAACTTCGCAATGATCATCCTCTGGATGGAACTATCATCAACAACAACACAATTTAGTTTCATAATATTATTTATTATAGATTTGGTGATGTAAAAGTATATAGTTTTTTTTGAACTACCAAGCGTTTTATCGATTTTTTTTGCTTTTAAACGATATTTTTTACTTTTAGACGATTTCAGAGCATAGGTGATGGTTTATTGAAAAGTATTTTATATCTTCGCGCCCAATTTAAAATTTAACAAAATTTATTATGAATCATTACGAAACTGTTTTCATCTTAAATCCCGTTTTATCTGAAGTTCAGGTAAAGGAAACAGTAAGCAAATTTGAAGATTTTCTTACGTCAAGAGGAGCAAAGATGGTCGCTAAAGAGGATTGGGGCTTAAAAAAATTAGCTTATGAAATCCAAAACAAAAAAAGTGGTTTTTACCATTTATTTGAATTCCAAGTAACTCCGGAAGTATTAATTGCTTTTGAAACTGAGTTCAGACGTGACGAAAGAGTAATGCGTTTCTTAACGGTAAGTTTAGACAAACACGCAATCTCTTGGGCGGAAAGAAGAAGAGCTAAATTAAAAGAAACCTCTAAAGCTTAATCATTATGGCAAATTTGCAACAATCAGCTTCAGGAAAAAAAGACGGAGATATCAGATATTTAACGCCTTTGAACATCGAA
>NZ_CAMLRU010000128.1 GCF_946482535.1 uncultured Flavobacterium sp. | reverse complement strand
ATGAAAATCGGCCATGACAAATTTACCATTCGGCTTTAAAAAATGTGAGACAACCTTGGCCCATTGCTCCAAATCGGGAAACCAACCAATGGTGCCGTAACTGGTGAAAACGAGGTCGAATTCTTCTTCAATCAAATTCGGCGCGTCATAAATATCGCAACAAACAAATGTCGCCTCAAGGTTTAGTTTTTGCGCCAATTCGTTCGCCCGGTCAATGGCTTTATCCGATAAATCAACGCCGGTTACTTTGGCGCCCATGCGAGCTAATGAAATCGTATCTTGCCCAAAATGACATTGCAAATGCAATATTTTTTTACCGGAAACCTCGCCTAATAAAGCCAACTCAATGTCGTTTAAAGTCGATTTTCCTTTCAAGAAACCTTCCATGTCATAAAACTCGGAAGCGATATGAACATCTACTTTTTCGTTCCAGGTTTGCTTATTAATCTCAATGTAATCTGGTGATTTTTTCATCTCTTTTCTGCTAATAATCAGACTCCAAATTGTCTCAAATGATGATCCAAGTGCATGGTGTGCATTTTGCTCCATTCGTCATAAGTCATTTCCCCAAAGAAAGGATGCTTGGTTGTCTTAATGGCTTTTTGCCCTTGTTCCGAAAAAATATTGATACGTTCAATTAGTCCTTGTTTGGTACTGTCAAAGTCATATGCTTCTTTTCGAATAAAAGCCGGAGCCGTCGGGCTGTTTTTTTGGTATTCTTTGGCGCTCAAGATTTTGTTTCGAACCAGTTTTCCAATCAACCGCATCAAAAAATTAGCTTTCATAGGTGTTTTTCCAAAGGCAAAATCCAACGGTGCCTGGCAGTGAGACAGCATTTGGTCTACCGTCATTTTCCCCCATAAAGCTTGGCTTTCCGGAGTAAGTTTATTAATTCGGTCAATGATTAAATCGTTGTCGGCTTTGTTGTAAATTGAACTCATCGTTTTGTTTTTTGGTAACCAAATTTACAATATAATGTAGTAACTTTGCACCACATTTTTAACAATTCAAACAATGGAAAACGGAATATACGCTAAATTCAATACGACCAAAGGCTCGATTTTAGTAAAACTAACACACGATTTAACTCCGGGAACCGTAGGTAACTTTGTAGGTTTAGCCGAAGGACAATTAGAGAATTCAGCCAAACCCATGGGGAAACCTTATTATGACGGATTAAAATTCCACCGAGTTATCCCCGATTTTATGATCCAAGGCGGTTGTCCGCAAGGCATCGGTTCGGGCGGTCCGGGTTATAATTTTGACGATGAGTTTCATGTAGATTTACGTCATGACAAACCGGGCGTTTTATCTATGGCGAATGCCGGTCCGGGCACAAACGGGTCGCAGTTTTTTATCACCCACGTACCAACTACTTGGTTAGATGACAAACACACTGTTTTTGGTCACGTAGTAGAAGGACAAGATATCGTTAACGAAATTGTACAAGGCGATATCATTGAAAATATTGAAATCATCAGAGTAGGTGAGGAAGCCCAAAAATGGAACGCCATCGAGTCGTTCCGAACTTTTGAAGGTTCTCGTCAAAAAAGAATAGAAGAAGCTAAGAAAGCAGCCGAAGCTGCTATGGAGAAATTAGCGGCAGGTTTTGATAAGACCGAAAGCGGATTGCGTTACAAAATCATCCAAAAAGGAAACGGTAAAAAAGCTGAAGCGGGAAAAACAGTTTCGGTTCATTACACCGGACAATTAGAAAATGGTAAAACATTCGACTCGTCTTATCCACGCAAAAAACCAATCGAATTTCCTTTAGGTAAAGGTCACGTGATTGAAGGTTGGGACGAAGGGATTGCCTTGCTACAAGTGGGTGACAAAGCCCGTTTCGTGATTCCGTCTTATTTGGGTTACGGTTCGAGCGGCGCCGGTGGTGTAATTCCGCCAAACGCTACGTTGATTTTTGATGTCGAATTGATGGACGTTAAATAAGAATTCAGTGCTCAGTATTCAGTGAGCAGAAAAATTAATATTTGATTAAAACAGAATCCCAATCTTTTACGGTTGGGATTTTTCTTTACTTTTACTTCAATCCTTAACCATTAAATCATGAAATATAAAGTACTTGCCTTGGCTGTTTTGGCCACCATTATCTATTCGTGTGCTTCTAAATCGAGTGTGCCGACAGCCGCAACGCCCAAAGAAGAAGTAAAAGCGGCCGTTACCATGACCGCCGATTTAGCCGAAGGAAAAACCCTTTACGAAAACAGTTGTGGAAGATGTCATTCTCTGTACAAAGCGAGTGATTTCAATGCGGAACAATGGAAACCAATCGTAGCACGAATGACACCAAAAGCCCGTTTGAATGATGAGCAAGGTCAAAAAATCTACAATTATTTGACCATGCAGTAATAAAAAAACACTCCAAGGAGTGTTTTTTTATTTATACCGTAAAACCATCCGCTAGGACAGCGCCTTTCTTGACGACTATGATTCCGTCTTTTATAGTGTACAGATTGGTGTTGGTGTCTTCTAGATGTTTGCCGCCATTTAGTCGGACATCGTTTCCTATTCTACAATCTTTATCTACAATGGTGTTGTTGATGTAACATCTTTCGCCTATGCCGACATTGATGATGCCATGTAAAGAATTCATCCTGATTTCTTCAATGTTTTGATAATAATCATTTCCCATCAAATAGGAATTCATAATCGTTGAACCAAAACCCACTCGACTTCGGATACCTATTACAGAATGTTCTACAGTAACTCCGTTGAGAATACAACCTTCTGCAATAACCGATTTGTCAATCGTAGAGGCGCCGGTAATTTTGGATGGCGGTAAAACCCTGGCACGGGTATAAATTTTACTCGAATTGTCGAACAAATTGAACTTCGGAATGTCGTCTGTCAATCCTAAATTGGCTTCAAAGAAAGAGTCAATATTTCCGATATCGGTCCAATAGCCTTCATATTGGTAACTTAAAACTTTTTGCTTGCCAATGGCTTGCGGGATGATTTCTTTACCAAAATCTTTGGTGTCGGGATTTTTCATCAACTCGACTAACAAATCTTTATTAAATATATAAATACCCATCGAAGCCAAATAATGCTTGCCTTCTGCTTTAGATTCTTCACTTACTTCCGAAGTCCATTCGGGTAGCAAGCTCGCATTCGGTTTTTCGATAAAAGAAGTGATGTAGTTCTCTGAATCGGTTTTCAGAATGCCGAATTCCGGTGCTTCTTTGGCCGTTACCGGTAAAGTGGCTATCGAAATGGCAGCACCGCTTTTTTGGTGCTCACTAATCATTTCGTTAAAATCCATTTGGTACAATTGGTCACCCGATAATATCAAAGCATAATCGAACTCGTGGTTCATAAAATGATGCATACATTGGCGAACCGCATCGGCAGTGCCTTGGAACCAAGTTGGGTTATCGGGCGTTTGTTCTGCCGCCAAAATGTCTACGAAGGCCGTACTGAAATGGCTGAAATGATAAGTGTTTTTGATGTGCTGGTTCAAAGAAGCCGAATTGAATTGCGTTAATACAAACATCCTTTTAATATCAGAATTAATACAATTCGAAATCGGGATATCTACCAAACGGTATTTTCCGGCTATCGGAACGGCTGGTTTGGAACGGGTTTGGGTTAGCGGTGCTAATCTTGATCCTTGTCCGCCGCCTAAAATAATGGCGAGTGTACTTTTGTTAATCATAAGGTTGTCGTTTGGTGGTTAACTTTTAAGCTTTTTCTTTTTCAAAACGGTTGATGACTTCTTCGTAATAGTTATAGGTGGTTTGGGCTATGGCTTTCCAACTGAATTTATCCAAAACCCTTTGTCTTCCGGCTTTGCCCATTTTGGTGGCCAAATGTTCATCGGTTAATAATTGATTGACTTTAGCGGCGAAGTTCTTTTGAAAAACCTCAGGATATTTGGGATTGAAATCCGTTCGGGAAATACTTTCGAGTTCAATTAAGTAACCCGTTTCGCCTTCTACTATAATTTCGGGAATACCGCCAACGGCTGAACCAACGACCGGTGTTTCACATGACAAGGCTTCGAGATTGATGATGCCGAAAGGTTCGTATAAAGACGGACAAGCAAAAACGCGGGCATGACTATATAGCACTTTGACTTTTTCTCGAGGCAACATTTCCGAAATCAGAATGACGCCATTTCGAGTGGCTTTTAAATCGGCTATGAGTTCTTCGGTTTCTTTCGCGATTTCGGGTGTGTCCGGTGCGCCGGCACAAAGTACGATTTGGCAATTGTCATCGAAATATTTAGCCGCGGCAATCAATTGCGAAATGCCTTTTTGACGCGTAATCCTTCCCACAAAAAGCACAAAAGGAATATCGGGGTTGATGCCGTATTCATTGAGCAAATTGTTGTCGAAAGTCGGCGCATAAAAATCGGGATCGATGCCGTTGTGAATCACCGTTACCTTTTCGGGTGAAACGCCATAGGCTTCGATGACGTCGGTTTTCATTTGTTCGCTTACGGCTATGATGCCATCCGCAGTGTTATAGGCATGGTGTTCTATCCATCGGGACAAAAAATAACCGTTGCCTAATTGTTCTACTTTCCAAGGGCGATGCGTTTCTAAACTGTGTGTAGTCAGAATCAAAGGCGATTGCAATAATTCTCTTGAAAATATGCCGGCCAAATGGGTGTACCAAGTGTGGCAATGAATCACATCGGCTTGAAGCGTATGCTGTGCCATTTCTACATTGCGACTCAAATTATGAAACATTTTAATATGCGGATTGCTCTCGTCTTCTGGTTGGGTTAAAGAAGATTGGATTCCGATGACGTTCATTGACGCAGTTGCCTCTTCTTGGTTTCCGAAACAACGGACTTCAACTTCACCTAACTTTGCTAATTCCTGACTCAGAAAATCGATGTGAACGCCGGCGCCGCCGTAAATGTTTGGTGGAAATTCATTGGTGAATAAAGCAATTTTCATAGCGTGAAACAGGGAATGATTTATTAAAATCTAAATGTATAAAATATATTCAACTTAAAGAATAACAGAACTATATAAAAACTATACAAAATTGGGTTTACTGTTCTATTTTTGTAAAGAAACATTCAGCTTATGGGAAATACAACACAAGACGCTTTACAATGGCACGAATTCGAAAAGGTTGAAATGCGAATCGGAACAATTCTCGAAGCAAAAGATTTTCCTGAGGCTAGGAAACCAGCCTATCAATTGGTGATTGATTTTGGAACCGAAATCGGTATCAGAAAGTCATCGGCACAGATTACCAAGCGCTATTCGAAAGAAGATTTGATTGGTAAGCAGATTGTAGCCGTGGTAAATTTTCCCAAGAAACAAATAGGCAACTTTATGAGTGAGTGTTTGGTTTTAGGTTCGGTAAATGGCGATGAAGTGGTTTTATTAACTTCGGAGATGAAAGTCGAAAACGGGTTGAGAATCGGATAAAAAAAAGTCCAAAACTTTCAGCTTCGGACTCATTTTTTACTAATCACTAATTACTAGTCACTAATTACTTTTTAAATTATATATCGTCAAAATCGATATCGGTGAAACTCTTTTCAGAAGTGTTTTTGGTTTCTTCTACAGTTTCTTGTTGGTATTCTCTTTTGAAATCTTTTTGGTGTCTTTCTGAAATCACTTCTTCGCCTTTGTGGTTCAAAACGTAAGCGGTCATTTCGTCTAAAATATCAGTGAAAGCGGCAAAATCTTCTTTGTATAAATAGATTTTGTGTTTTTTGAAGTGGAATGAGCCGTCTTCTTCAGTAAACTTTTTGCTTTCGGTAATGGTAATGTAGTAATCATCTGCTTTGGTAGCTCTCACATCGAAGAAATACGTTCTTCTGCCTGCTCTTAAAACTTTAGAAAAAATCTCATCTTTTTCTAACATATCATTTTCTCTCATATTCTTTCAGTCAATTAATAGTGTTTCTGTACAGTTCAAAAATGGTAAAATTTTCGTTACCAAGCAACAATTAATTTAATTCTTTTTCCGAAAGTTGTTTCAAGTACAGTTCAGCATAATACCCCGGTTGGTTTACCAATTGATTATGAGAACCTTCTTGGATAATTTGGCCTTCCTCGAGGATGATAATTTTGTCGGCATTCTTGGCGGATGATACTCGGTGACTAACGATAATCGTGGTTTTATTTTTTGAAATTCGGAGTAAGTTATTTAAAATTTGCTCTTCGGTTTCAGTATCTACGGCTGATAAACAGTCGTCAAACAACAGTATTTCAGGGTTTTTAATGATGGCACGAGCAATGGAAACCCTTTGTTTTTGTCCGCCCGAAAGCGTGATGCCTCGTTCGCCTAATATGGTTTCGTATTGGGTATTGAAGTTCATGATGTTTTCGTGAACAACCGCATTTTGAGCCGCTTGGATTACTTCTTCATCGGTAGCATCTTCTTTGCCGAATTTGATATTGTTTTTGATAGTATCCGAAAACAGAAAGGCGTCTTGCGGTACAATTCCAATGCTGTTGCGCAAGTCGTATAAGTTGACTTGGTCAATAGCTTCACCATCGATGGTGATTTGACCTTCTTTGATGTCATACATTCTAGTTATCAAAGATAAGATGCTCGATTTTCCGGAGCCGGTTTGACCCAAAATAGCTAAAGTTTCGCCTTTTCTGACTTTAAACGAAATGTTCTTCAGTGCTGTGATTTCGGTATCTTCATAAGTAAAACTTACGTTTTTGAATTCGATTTCGCCTTGAATATTGGTATTGTCTGTTGCTTTGTTTTTGATTTCGGGTTCAATTTTCAGGAATTCATTAATCCTTTTTTGCGAAGCTTCGGCTTCTTGCACCAAAGAAGAAACCCAACCGATTGAAGCCACAGGCCAAGTCAGCATATTGACATACAAAATAAATTCGGCTATAGTTCCTATGCTTTTAATTGAACCTTCCACATACATTAATCCGCCAAAATAAATCACCACCAAGTTGCTTACGCCAATCAGCGCAATCATCAACGGACCGAAAAGCGATTGCACTCGGGCCAAACTCATACTCTTGGTTTTGCTTTCTTTGGCCAAATCAACGATTTCGTCTTGGTATTGTTTTTCCAAAGCATAGGCTTTTACAACCCGAATTCCGGAGAAAATCTCTTGAGTGAAGCTTGATATTTTCGACAAATATTGCTGAAAAGTGGTGCTGCGTTTGTTGATTTCGGTGCTCAATCGGAAGATGATGAACGACAAAATCGGAAGCGGTAATATGGTGTATAAAGTCAGTAATGGCGACACATTATACATATAAATAATCACGACGGTGAATCGGATAAAGGTGTTGATGGTGTACATTACGGCCGGCCCAACATACATGCGAACTTTGGCTACATCTTCGCTGATGCGGTTCATTAAGTCACCGGTTCGGTTGCGTTTGTAGAAGTTTTGATCGAGAACTTCGTAATGTTGGAATACTTCATTTTTCAAATCAAACTCTACATGGCGAGACATCACGATTAAAGTTTGGCGCATCAGGAAAGTCAAAACGCCGGCGATTAGTGTGGTGCCGATAATCCAGAGAATGTTATGTATTAATTCGGTTTTGATCATTTCACTCGTCATTTTGTTGCTGTGAAATTCTTCAATAGCCTGAAATGACTGGCTGACCAACTTTGGAGTGAAAAGAGAGAATATTTGGGCTACAATAGTGATTAAAATTCCTAATAAAAAATGGAATTTGTATTTGACAAAATATTTGTTTAAATATTGAAGTTCTTTCATGTTAATTTTGCAGAAATGGGCTTTATGACTT
>NZ_CAMLRU010000127.1 GCF_946482535.1 uncultured Flavobacterium sp. | reverse complement strand
GAAACCCTTCATCTAACGATGAGGGGTTTTTTATTTTATGGTTATAGGCGGAACTTAAGATCGCGTACCTGAAGCACACTAGGCTTCCTCCCCTATATATCATAGGTTTTTTTATAGAAGTCAGTTACCAAAACTTATTTTTTCTATGACATCAGAATATTGCTTGGTTTGGAAGTTGAATTTTCGAACATAAATGGCATCACAATTAAACTCAAAATCGATTGGAGTGTTTTGGAATAATTCTTTTGTAGCTTTCATTTTAGTAGCATCGAGACCACGAGCTATGCTTAAATGGGCGTGAGCATTGTTGATTTTGAATCCTAAGTAGTGGTGTAGATTGAGGATAAGTTGATCAAGATAGTATTTTGAACTCTGGTTAGGGGCAATAAAAAACGTTCTATCTCCAAAAGAGTCCCAGGAGTTAAACCTCACTTTTTGTTGGTTAACAGTTTTACAAAACGCTCTTATTTGTTCAATGGAAAGATGGAATGAGAAGTCGTCATCAAAGTTGATTACTGTAATATGCGCTGCTGCATTGGCGCTACCAAACCAACCGATATGGCTTTTGAGCCATTGTTTATAAGATTTTACCAACTCTAATTGCTCAAGACTTGGGAAAATGACCAATGAGTATAACGGAATAGTTTTCATTGTATAGGCTTGGTTTGCGTGAGGGATAGGAGCAACTACCGCGTAGTGCGGATAGCCCGGTCTCGTTTTTTGGAACGAGACACGCCCTAATTATATCGTTTTTAAAGGGAATTGGCAATCATTTTGTATTGGACACTGCGGACATTTTGGATTGGTTGGGCGACAAGTTTCTCTTCCTAAAAAGGAGATGGCCATGCCGATTTCTCCCCAAATTTCCTTTGGCAAGGTTTCCATTAATTGTTTTTCGACTTTATTACCGTCTTTGGCTTCTTGGATGACACCAATTCTCGGAGCCACTCTAATCACGTGTAAATCGGCAATAATGCCTTCAGCCGGTGCTTTCATTTCCCGCATAATGACGTTGGCCGATTTTCTTCCGATGCCTTTTAGAGCGATTAATTCGGGTAGATTGGTTGGAATATTACTGTCGGTTTTTAGGGTTTGGGCAATTTCGATTAGCCAGCTTGATTTGGTGTTGAAGTTGCGCACTTTGCTTACCAAGGGAAAAAGACTCTCAAATGTGGCAGTGGATAAACTTTCTAAGTTTGGGAATTCTTTGAACAAAGCCGGTGCTATTTTATTAATATTAGCATCTGAATCTTGTGCCGAAAGAATAACCATAACCATCAGTTGGTAAAGGTTTTCATAGTCTAACGGATGTTTTTTGTCTTTATATAAATCGATGATAGGCTGCAATTTTGTTGCCCAATCGGTGGTTTCAAATAAACTCATAGCTTATATTTTTAAAAATTCTTTAATCCTGTTAATGACGATTTCGCTACCTAATATTTTTCGATGGCCTAAGTGTTCGGTAATCATCAGCTCACTGTTTTCAAGGTGTTTATGGATGTTATTCGCCGCTTTTACCGCTACATCATGGTCATTTTGATCGTGTATAACCAGCACCGGGATTTTAACTTTTTGAGCCGCCACGTGGGCAGAATAATTCTCCATAGATTCTCCGAATTTTTTCTCAAAATGCTGTTTTAAGCTTACCGCTATTTTAGGATTCAACTTTAATTTGGCCACAAAATCATCTAAGATATCCTGAATGATATCACCACTGCCGATAATCACGGCTTTGTTGACTTTAAAATTTTGCTTAATCGCGTTTAAAATCGACATGCCGCCGAGCGAATGTCCAATGGCAAATTCGAATGGACCATATTGTTTTTCAATCTCAAGAATGGAGGCAATAAATTCGGTCATGATGGTGGTTTTTCCCTGCGATTTACCATGAGCCGGCGCATCAAAACTAATGGTTTGGTAGCCCGATTTTACTAATTCATCAGCAATTTTTACCAACTGTGTTCCTCTCCCGGACCAACCGTGAACCAACAAAACTTTCTTTGGGCCTTGGCCGTATTCATAAAGTGTAATTTCCTTTTTAAGGCTGGAAACCAACAGTCTGCTTTGACGACTATTTTGCTCCATGTGAAATTCTCTCTTTGGAATTTTATATTTTATGGGTGTGGTAAATAATCTGGCGGCGAATAGCGTGACTAGTTTTGGAGAAATAGCCTCTAATAATGTAGCCGTAAGTAGGATTGGCTTAGGAATTTGCAATGATTGGTTGCTTATTTGGGATTTTTTTGTCATTTCAATAAATTTTTTGGCTGACCAAAAGTTAAAATATTTTTTTTTAAATTTCAACATCATAAATATAAGTCAAAATGCAAAATCAAACCCGAATAATTATTGAAAATGTCACGCCTCAATTAGACGGAGGCGCTTTTTATATCAAGCGAATTGTTGGTCAGAACGTTGTGGTAAAAGCAAACGTTTTTGCCGACGGACATGATGTAATTGCATGCTGCGTAAAATACAAGCACGAAAAAGATGAAAAATGGCAAGAGGTTAGATTAAGCGCTTTGGGAAATGACGAATGGACAGCCCAATTCAAAGTAGAAAAGCAAGGATATTATACTTATTTTGTGGAAGGTTGGGTAGATTATGCACTCAATTGGCAACACGGCACCGAAAGAAAAATCCAAGACAACCAACACGTAAAATCGGAATTATTAGAAGGCGCCGAATATTGTCAGGCGATTTTAAAAGAAGTGGATAAGGACGAGAAAGCCTATTTAACTTCAGCCATCAAAGCTTTCCAAGACGAAAAACAATATGACAAAGCCACTGAAATTGCTCTGTCTAAAGAATTACACCACATTTTTGAGCAATATCCAACCCGAACTTTAGCCAACACATCGGCCGAACTAAAAATTTATGTCGATAGAAAAAAGGCCTTGTTCAGTACTTGGTATGAATTTTTCCCTCGTTCGGCTTCCCAAGAAAAAGGCCAACACGGCACGTTTAAAGATTGCGAAAAATTGTTGCCAAGAGTAGCTGCCATGGGATTTGACACACTGTATTTTCCGCCAATCCATCCAATTGGTGAAGTCAATAGA
Source organism: uncultured Flavobacterium sp. (assembly GCF_946482535.1). The sequence continues at coordinate 4,675 of NZ_CAMLRU010000127.1, read as the reverse complement.
AAAGGGAAAAACAATGCCACTACTGCCCAACCCGGCGATGTAGGTTCGCCTTGGGGAATTGGTTCCAAGCATGGCGGACACAAAGCAACACATCCTGAATTGGGAACGATTGACGATTTTAAATCTTTAGTCAAAACGGCCAAAGATTTGGGAATTGAAGTAGCGATGGATTATGCTTTGCAAGCCGCACCGGATCATCCTTATGTGAAAGATTTTCCGCAATGGTTCAAATGGCGTCCGGACGGAACGGTTCAATATGCCGAAAATCCACCCAAAAAATACCAAGATATTCAACCGATTTACTTCGAAAGCGGTGATTGGAAAAATCTATGGAAAGAGTTGCTCGAAGTGGCTTTGTTCTGGGTAGAAGAATGTGATATTCGCGTTTTCAGAGTGGATAATCCGCATACCAAACCGTTTTATTTTTGGGGTTGGCTCATCGCCGAAGTCAAGAAAAAACATCCTGATGTGCTCTTCTTGGCGGAAGCTTTCACGGCACCAAAAGTCATGCACGAATTGGCCAAACAAGGCTTCTCGCAATCGTATACTTATTTTACTTGGCGCAATACCAAAGCCGAACTCATCGAATATGTAGAAGAACTAACCAAAACCAACCAAGCTGATTTCTACCGACCAAATTTCTGGCCAAACACGCCTGATATTTTACCATATGCACTACAAAGCGGCAACGAAAGCATTTACCTCCACAAATATTTTTTAGCAGCCACTTTGAGTTCCAGTGTCGGAATTTATGGTCCGGCCTACGAATACATGGTGTCTGAAGCCATGCCCGGCAAAGAGGAATATTTCAATTCAGAGAAATATGAAGTCTACCATTGGGATTGGACGGTGCAAAACAAGTTGATTACAATAATTACCAAACTAAATAAAATCCGTAACGAACAACCATCGCTACAGCAAACCAACAATATTCTGTTCTGTAACACCGATAACGACCAAGTGTTGGCTTATTACAAATACGACGATGATCGCTCAGACGAAACCTTGATGATTTGTAGTCTTGATCCGTATTACGCCAAACAAGCTTGGGTACAATTGCCGTTGCAAGCTCTTGGTGTTCATCCCGGACAAACGGTTAAAGTGGTCGATTTGATTACGGGTAACAGCTATTTCTGGGATAAGGAATGGAATTTTGTAGAATTGCATCCGGCGCTGCCATTTCATTTATTTAAAATTATCAAGTAATGGATACTAAAATCAATGAAGATGAATTTATCAATCCGTACGTTTTTAAAACGGATTGGAAAACGGCCTTTGAAGACGAAGAATTTATAAAAGTATTTTCTTCCGATATCTTAGAAAACTACATCATCAACAAACGATGGTATGGCGGAAAAGCCAGCACACTCAAATACATTGAAGTAGTAGATTGGTTCAAAATCACTTCCAAAAAGAATACGTACTACGGGGTTTTACTCGAAGTCAATTTCAAAGAAGCGTTTTACCAACATTACTTTATGCCGATTTCCTTTATGGCCGAAGAAGAGTTGGATACCAATACCATCATCGCACCGGTAAAAATGGGCGGACAAGAAGGCTTCTTAGTCGATGCCTTACACCAAGAAGATTTCCGAAAATTACTATTCGATAAAATCGTCACTTCCGCCGGGAAAGACGAAAAAGTCAAATTCCACAAAGGCGAAAAGCTCGAGGAAACCGAATACAAATCGTCCAAGTTCATGGGCGTAGAACAAAGCAATACCTCAATTGTTTACAACGGTACTTTGGTCTTAAAAATCTTCCGAAGAATCTACATCAGCATGAATCCCGATTACGAAATCAGCCGATTCCTGACAGAAACCATGGACTTCAAACATTCACCGGCTTACACCGGAAGCATCAGCGTAGTCTTGTCTGAAGGCGATATCACACTCGGTTTAATGCAAGAATTGGTGCCCAATCAAGGCGATGCTTGGCAGTTCATGCTCGAAGAAGTGGACAGGATTTTCAGCAATTTGGCCACCAAAAAAATCAAACCGACCAAATTACCCGATATCGAATTGTTCAGAAGATTAAAAATCAACGAAGTGCCGCACGAAATCATCGATTGGGCCGGATTGAGCATTTTTCTTCGCATTCATACTTTGGCTACTCGAACGGCCGAAATGCATATCGCACTCGGAGGCGACATCCGTCAGACTGCTTTTACACCAACAACTTACAACGGCGATTATACCGTTTGGCTCAAAAACAGACTGACGTATCAGTTCCAAAACCGATTGAACATCCTCGAAAATAATCTCCACAAACTCGACGGTTTAGCACTCGAACTCGCCAATCAATTCCTCGACAACAAAAAGGAAATCCGTAAAATTTTCCTCGATTTCGATTGGACCAAAATGAAATCCGAACGCATCCGAATCCACGGTGATTACCATCTCGGACAGGTTTTAGTGAACGGAGACGATTTTTATTTGCTCGATTTTGAAGGCGAACCGGAAAGCACGATTAGAGATAGAAAAGTAAAACAACCGCCGCTCAAAGACGTAGCCGGCATGTTCCGCTCGTTCCATTACTCGATTTACGCAACCATTTTTAATCATAAAGACAAATATCCCTACGAACAAAAAGAGCTGTTCCAAGCGGGTGAAATCTTATTCAAATATTTCGTAGGCGTGTTTTTGCAAACCTACACCGAAGTCGCACAAGGTGGCAATTTAAACATCGGATACCGAAAAGAAATCGACTTCCTCCTCAAATATTGCATCCTCGAAAAAGCAGTTTACGAACTCGGCTACGAACTCAATTCCAGACCGCGCTGGGCCGTAATTCCATTAACGGGAATTGCCAGTATAATGGAATTTGAAGCGAAAGTGTAGGGCAGTTTCAGGAAAGGTAATTCCCGCTTTCCGGGCTACGCGGTAGCCTCTGCAATCGGGGCTAGACAGGATTTGAATTGATAAAAAAACAACACCAATGGCAATGACAATGTCAATAATAAAATAACAACATGAACCAAGTACAAGTACATTCGCTTTTCACCGATTTCGACATCGATTTGTTCAAAGCCGGAAAGCATTTCAAATTATACGAAAAACTAGGCGCTCACCTTACTGAAGTCAATGGCGTCAAAGGCGTTTACTTTGCCGTTTGGGCACCGGCAGCGCGTTCGGTTTCTGTAGTGGGCGATTTCAATTATTGGATACAAGGCGAACATCCGCTCAATGTGCGTTGGGATGGCTCAGGCATTTGGGAAGGTTTCATTCCCGGTGTGGATAAAGGCACCACTTACAAATACAAAATACAATCCAACAACAACGGCATCATCACCGAGAAAGCCGATCCTTTTGCACGCTACTGCGAACATCCGCCACAAACTGCCTCAGTCATTTGGGACTTAGACTACAAGTGGAAAGACAAAAAATGGATGGACACGCGTAAAGACAAAAACGGTTTAGACAAACCTTTTTCAGTCTATGAAGTGCATTTAGGTTCTTGGCGCCGAAACAAAGACGGAAAGTTTTTAACCTATCTTGAAATGGCCGACCAATTGGTCGCTTATGTCAAAGAAACCGGTTTTACCCACGTCGAGTTCATGCCCGTAATGGAATATCCGTATGATCCGTCTTGGGGTTATCAGTTGGTTGGGTATTTTGCCCCAACTTCCCGTTTCGGAAAACCGCAAGATTTTATGGTCTTGATCGATAAATTGCACCAAGCCGGTATCGGAGTAATCTTGGATTGGGTACCATCACATTTTCCGGATGACGCACACGGTTTAGGTTTCTTCGACGGTTCTAACTTATACGAACATCCCGACCGAAGAAAAGGCTATCATCCCGATTGGAAAAGTTTAGTATTTAATTACGGCCGCAATGAAGTGCGTTCGTTCTTAATCAGTAACGCCATTTTCTGGTTGCAACAGTATCACATTGACGGTTTGCGTGTAGATGCAGTAGCCTCAATGTTATACTTGGATTACTCCAGAAATGAAGGCGAATGGGAACCGAACATTTATGGCGGAAGAGAAAACTTAGACACGATTAGTTTCTTAAAAGATTTCAACGAAGCGGTATACAGTCATTTCCCCGATGTGCAAACCATAGCCGAAGAAAGCACCAGTTTTCCAATGGTGTCGCGACCAACGTTCATCGGCGGTTTAGGCTTCGGAATGAAATGGATGATGGGATGGATGCACGATACGCTACAATATTTCAAAAAAGAACCAATATACCGCCGTTATCACCAAAACGATTTGACTTTCTCCATGACGTATGCCTTTACCGAAAATTTTATGTTACCGTTATCACATGATGAAGTGGTTTACGGTAAACATTCCATTTTAGGTAGAATGCCCGGTGATGAATGGCAACGATTTGCCAATCTTCGTTTGTTATACGGCTATATGTTTACGCATCCCGGCGGAAAATTATTGTTTCAAGGTGCCGAATTCGGACAAAGCAGCGAATGGAATTTCGAAGGCAGTTTAGACTGGCATTTGTTACAATACGACTACCACAACGGGATTAAAAAATGCATCACCGATTTGAATGCTTTGTACAAAAACCATCCGGGGCTCTACGAAAAACAATTCCACGTAGAAGGTTTTGAATGGATTAATTACACCGACAGTGAAAATGCCGTATTGAGCTATATTCGAAAAGGATTAAACGAAAAAGACGATTTGATTATAGTGGCTAATTTTACACCGGTA
>NZ_CAMLRU010000126.1 GCF_946482535.1 uncultured Flavobacterium sp. | reverse complement strand
GATATACAATCTTCCATTATAGTCCAAACTATCTATGTTTCCGTCAATTCGAGCATTACCGGATGCAAAACCGCGAATATTGGTAATGACATCGCCGCCTATCTTGCTTAAAATACCTAAATTGAATTTGTCAAAACTCAAATCTACATCAAGCAAAGTTTGATTGTCAACAATTTCAATATCTCCATCCGCATTAAAGGAATCAAAGTTTTCATTTTCCAAATTTGAAACGATATTAAACTTGCGCAAAGTTTCATCGCCTTGGATATCGAGATTCAAATTTCCTAACGGAATAGCGTTAACCGACAAACTATCAATCTTTAATCTCGAGGTTGGTTGGAAAACGGTACTGTTCTGCTTAAAGTTTATTTTTCCGTTCAGATTTCCGTCAAACCTGAATTTTTCTACATCGGGCGTGACTTTATTCAAATTGACATTGTCAAAAGTGAGTTGCAAATCCTTATTTTGACTTTCTTTGATAACGCCTACAAAATTGATCCGTTGGTTTTCATGAGACAAAACCAAATCTTCAAAATTGAAGTTTTTCAGCTTTTTATCAAAGACAATCTTACTGCTTTCCGGATTTTCTTTTTCGTTTAAATACCACAAGTAATCTTTAAATTGCAGTTCTGATTTATCGAAACCAACCACATTATCGTTGTCTTTATTGATGGTGTGATAAAGATTCAAATTGTAAAAATCCAACCCTTTTTTTCCGCCTCTAAACTCCGTTCTGAAACGCAAAGTATCATTAGAAAAAGTATTAATCATACTGAAATCTCTAATCTTGTAGTGCTTTGTTTTAATGGAATCCATTTGTACATAGGCATTATACAAGGGGTTTTGGTTGTCTACCTGCAAAAGTATATTGTCAAAAGTATTGTTGTAAGCAGAAACTTTTGGGGAATTCAAATTCAAGACAAATTTCTTAGAATCGGAAGCAATGTTTCCTCTGAGTTGGGTATTGGGTGCAATAGTAATATCGGGATTGAAAATTTCAATGATCTTGCTGTTGATGGCAAAATTGAATTTCAAGTATTGGTTGGGCAACACTTTGTTTTGCTTATAATTGGAATAAAATGAACCCAAGGCATTTTCGGTCATTTTCTGCACTTCATTAAACTTGTATTTGCCTACAACCGAACCTTCAATGGCATCCGGAGAATTGATGGTTATTGTTCTTTCTCCGTTACTGTCAAAGCTGGAATTCATTTCAAGATAATCCAAAAAATAAATGTCTTTTTTGTTTTGGTAAGAGGAATTGGTCAACAACAAATTTCCCTTGAGATTGTCTAAAGAATTTCCGGTGGCTTTGACTACGATATCGCCTTTAAAAACCGAAATCGAATCATTGATAAAGTTCAGCTTAACCAAATTGGCATAATCAATCTTAGAGTGAAAATCATAAATATTTTCAGATTTTGACAAATCTACCGTACCGTTGAAATCCATAAATAAATTAGGATCATTGGCAATTACTTTTCCTTTAAAAATGGGCTGTTTAAAAGAACCGTCTACGATAATTTTACTGTAGTTATACCCATTGTAATGCGCTTTATAAATATCTCCGACAAAGGAAGTATTCAGGTATTTTTGGGTAAATCCCTTTCCGTCAACGTCTAAATCAAGACTAACTTTACCAATGGTTTTGTCGTTAATCATGGTTCCTACATCAAAATTATCTAAGATGACATAACCGTTGTATTTGGCATTATCAATATTGTCAATGTCGGTCATATGCAAATCCGATTCGATGATACCTAAAGCCGTATTCATCACAAAATCGGCGTTGATGTATTTTTGCGTTACTTCGGCTTGGCCTACAAAATAAAACTGTCCTAATTTTTGTAGTGAAGTTGGTAACTTTTTCCCGAGGATATTAGGCAAAAGCTTGGTCAAATCGGTATAATTAGACGTAATTTTATCAAAATCACCTTTCATGTAAAAGGCACCCGGACTTCTGGGAAACAAATTCTTAAAATTGACATCGCCTTTGATAATCGAGTTTTTATCGTCTTTAAGATATAAATTCGTAGCATAAAAATCGTTAAGTGTTCCTTTAACTTTCGTTCGTAGATTGAAAGTCTTATTTTTTCCCAATTCCGCATAGAAAAAACGGATATCATTGGTGGAAAGTGCGGCTTTGTCCAATTGTACATCAAACAAGACTTTGTTGTTAAAATCACTAAAATCCTTGTTTTCTCTGCTGTAACTCAAGATTACTTTGCCTTCCAAATAAGATTCATCGGTTTTTAAAGTCAAATTTTCGAGGTTGATGTTTTTCTTGGTATATCCAAAATCTGAAGTCAGGTTTCTCACTAACAAACCTCTGTGGTCTTTAAAAGACATCTCTTCAATTCGAGCGGTTACATTTGGCCCTTTAATTTGAAATTTCTTAAGACGGGCATTTAATTGGGTAAAATCAGCATCTTTAGGGTTAGCCCGATTGTAATCGGTAATGGTAAAATGAGAATTTTTCACATAAACATTGGCCGAAGTCATCAAAAACTTTCCGGAACCGGGTTTGCCATCGTCAAAAGCGGCAACGAATAAATCTAAATTGGTGTCTTTTTCTTTTTTGTAGTTGACAATATTCAGCGTCAAATCATCAAAGCGCAAATCACCGAACTTTAATTTGCCATCTACCAAGTTCTTAAAATCGAGGATACTGGTTTTTATTCTTTTGGCATAAATCAAAGTATCATCGTGATGGTCTAAAACCAAAACGGTCTTCAACTTTACGCCGCCAAAAAAGGTAATGGCTACTTCGTCAATATTGATATTGGTACCAAAATCTTCGTTGAGTTTATCCGTAGCATAATGGGCAATTTTGGTCTGTACAACCGGTAAGGAAAGCGCAATAGCTGTTAGCAGTAATAACAATAACAGCGCCGCTATGGTGCGTATTACAATCTTTCTGACTTTCTTTAACTTGCTATTTTTTTTATTTTTTTCCAAATGGTGTTTGACTTAGGAAAGAAAATTACCTTTGCAAAAAATCTTTACTTTTGATTTTTTCGTAGGCTTGTCAAATATAAATCAAAATTTGTGCCTTTTATGCATACCGAAGAAGTTTTTATTCTGGCCATTGAAAGTTCGTGCGATGACACCGCAGCGGCTGTTTTGCGCAATGATAAGGTATTGTCCAATGTGGTTGCCAGACAAAGTATACACGAAGAATATGGTGGCGTTGTACCCGAATTGGCCTCGCGTGCCCACCAACAAAATATCGTTCCGGTAATTGACGTAGCGTTGAAAAAAGCCGGAATTACCAAAGAACAACTCTCGGCCATAGCCTTTACGCAAGGTCCGGGACTGATGGGTTCACTTTTAGTCGGTTCTTCTTTTGCTAAATCTTTATCATTGGCATTGGATATTCCGCTGATTGCTGTGAATCACATGCATGCTCATATTTTGGCGCATTTTATTGACGAAGAAGGATTTGACAAACCTGTCTTTCCGTTTTTAGCACTTACTATTTCCGGCGGGCATACCCAAATTGTAAAAGTCAATGACTATTTCAATCTGGAAATCATCGGAGAAACAACTGATGATGCCGTTGGAGAAGCTTTTGATAAAACCGCTAAAATATTGGGATTGCCTTATCCCGGTGGTCCTTTAATTGACCAATTTGCCAAGGAAGGAAATCCGAAAAAATACGCTTTTACCAAACCTAAAGTGGATGGTTTAGACTTTAGTTTCTCGGGATTGAAAACGCAGATTTTGTATTTCGTTCAGAAAAACATCTTGGCGAATCCAAATTTTATCGAAGAAAACAAACACGACATTTGTGCTTCGGTACAAAATGTGATTATCGAGATTTTGATGGATAAACTGAAATTGGCGGTCGCTGAAACCGGTATCAAACAAATTGCTATTGGCGGCGGTGTTTCGGCGAATTCAGGTATCAGAACAACTTTGAAAGCTGCCGAAGGAAAATACGGTTGGAAAACTTTTATCCCTAAATTTGAATACACTACCGATAACGCTGCGATGATTGGTATTGTAGGTTACCAAAAATATTTACACGATAAATTCACTGATGCAACCGTTGTTTCTAAGGCACGAATTGAATTCTAAACCATGCAGTTATTCTACAATCCATCGATTAATGAAGCCGCTACTTCTTTTGTTTTTGACAAAGAAGAAAGCAAACACATCATTAAAGTATTGCGCAAAAAAGAGGGCGATATTTTATTTGTAACTAACGGATTGGGATTTTTATTTAAGACTGAAATCACCATAGCTTCGGATAATAAATGTACCGTCAAAATCAATTCCTTTGAGCAACAGGCAAAACCGAAATTTCACTTGCATTTGGCTGTTGCACCTACAAAAATGAACGAGCGCTACGAATGGTTTTTAGAAAAAGCTACCGAAATTGGGATTCAAGAAATCACGCCCATTATTTGTGAACATTCGGAACGAAAAGTGATTAAAACCGATAGATTTCAAAAGATATTGGAAAGTGCCATGAAACAATCCTTGCACTTATATTTGCCCCAATTAAATGAACCCATTTCCTTTAAAGATTTCATCAAAAAGAAAAATGAAGGCCAAAAATTCATTGCGCATTGCGAAGAAACCGATAAAAAATCGTTGAAAAACGAATTGAAATCCAAAGAAGATATCACGATTCTAATTGGTCCGGAAGGTGATTTTTCTGTTAAAGAAATCCAATTAGCACTCGAGCAAAACTTTATTCCTATATCTTTGGGACAAACCCGTTTGCGAACCGAGACAGCGGCTGTTGTAGCTTGTCACAGCGTAGTATTTAGCAATGAAGATTGATGATTAACGATTTATGAATTCAGATTTATGAAAAAAATAGGCTTCCTTTTATTATTGGTAACCTCATTGGGCTTTTCTCAAGAAATTGCCTTGCTCAAATACAATGGCGGTGGTGATTGGTATGCCAATCCTACTTCATTACCGAATTTGATAAAATATGCCAATCAAACTATTAACACCAATATCAAAACCAAACCGGCTACCGTTGAACCCGGCAGTCCGGATATTTTTGGCTACCCTTTTGTACACATGACCGGTCATGGGAATGTAGTTTTTAGTGATGCTGAAATTGTAAACCTCAGAAACTATTTGCTTTCTGGTGGCTTCTTGCATGCCGATGACAATTATGGTATGGACCAATACATTCGCAGAGAAATTAAAAGACTTTTCCCAAATAATGACTTGGTTGAAATTCCGGCCAGTCACCCTATTTTTCAAAAACCAAATGTTTTTGCTTCGGGTTTACCCAAGATTCATGAACATGATAATAAAAGACCTCAAGCTTTCGGCATTTTTATAGACAATCGTTTGGTATTGCTATACACCTATGAATGTGATTTGGGCGACGGATGGGAAGATCAAGAAGTTCACAACAACCCGAAAGATGTCCGCGAAAAGGCCTTAAAGATGGGTGCCAATATTCTGAATTACATCTTCAATAATTAAAAAATGTAATCTTATTCTTTCTTAAAAATTACCGTTCGACCGAAAAACCTAAAATTTAGTGTTGTTCATCGATTTGTTGAAAACTTACATTGCTTTATTTTCATATTAAATTCTTATTCTATAAAATTGCAGTAATTAATTAACCAAAATTTTATAGAATAATGAAAAAAATCTGTTTATCATTAGCAGCTATGCTACTTTTGTTTTCTTGTCAAGAAGATGATAAAGCAATGAATACTGAGGCTAAAGTTGCCAAAAGAACTTGTGTGTCTCACGAAGTCTTAGAAAGACAATTAAAAGAAAATCCGGAATTGGCCATTAGAATGAATCAAATTGAAGCCTTTACGGAAAATGCTATGATGCAAAATCGATTGGTAAACGGACGCATCGAAATTCCGGTAGTGGTGAATGTACTTTACAGAACTGCAGCGGAAAACATTTCTTTAACACAAATTCAGTCTCAAATTGATGTGTTGAATGCCGACTTCAATGCACAAAACGCGGATTACAACCAAGTGCCTGCTTTATTTTCAGGAGTAAAAGCTAATGTTGGAATTACATTTGTTTTAGACCAAGTCATTCGCAAATCAACTACTAAAACTTCATGGGGAACCAGAGATGCTATGAAAAAAACAAAGCAAGGCGGTATCAATCCGACTTCTCCAACTACTAAGTTAAATCTTTGGGTTTGTACTATAGGTGGCGGAATTTTAGGTTATGCCCAATTCCCTGGAGGTTCTTCTGCTACTGACGGAGTTGTGGTTGATTCCAAATATTTTGGTGTAACCAGCAATTCAGGACCGGCTTATCCTTATAACCTAGGAAGAACAGCTACTCACGAAGTAGGTCACTGGATGAACTTACGTCACATTTGGGGTGATACTACTTGTGGTTCCGACTTAGTAGCGGATACTCCAACACACAACACCGCTAACTATGGTGTACCGACTTATCCTCATTACAGTACTTGTACAGGAACACCGGTAGAAATGACCATGAATTATATGGATTATACTGATGACCGAGGAATGTATATGTTTACTTTAGGTCAAAAATCAAGAATGGATGCGATCTTCCTTTCAGGAGGTCCGAGATTCTCTTTCGCTCAGCCATAATAATTATTGCCTATAAATTTGGAAAAACTCGTCGGGTTATGCTTAACCAGACGAGTTTTTTTTTACTTTTAGTCAAAATTAAAACCATGGTGACTTCAAAAACAATTGCACTCGGAATAGTCAAAGGAGTTGGGATTATTGTATTATCAGCTTTAGCTTTATACTTTTTATATCAAATTCAGGCGGTCCTGATTTACATAGTCGTTGCTTTGATTTTGACCTTAATCGGAAATCCGATTCTTGATTTTTTCAAGAGAAAACTCAAATTCAATCATACCGCTGCTACTGTCGCCACATTGACCATTTTTATGCTGCTCATTTTTGGTTTGCTCTCTATGTTTATTCCGCTTATCATGGCGCAAGGCGAAAACTTATCACTTTTAAACACCACTGAAATTGAAAAAAGCACGCTGGAGTTAATTAATAAAATTGCCGCCTTTTTAGACAGTCACGGCATAGATTCTTCGCGTCTTTTTAAAGAAGCCAATATCAGTTCGAAAATCAACTTTAGTTTCATTCCCGAATTGTTCAACAGTGTTATTCTCACCATAAGCAGCTTCGGAATTGGGTTAGCCTCTGTCCTATTCATCACGTTTTTCTTCCTCAAAGATCGTTTGATGTTTATTGTGAGTGCCAAAAGTTTGATGCCCGATGCTCAACAAGAGAAGATCTTAAACTCTTTGCATAAAATCAACCATTTGTTGTCGCGTTATTTTATCGGGCTGTTACTCCAATTGCTGATTGTATTCATTTTATATTTGATAGTGTTGTTGATTTTTGGGGTGGAAAATGCCATTCTAATTGCTTTTTTATGTGCCGTACTCAATATTGTTCCCTATATCGGACCGCTGATTGCCTCTGTGGTTGCGGCGGTTTTGACGATGTTAGGTAACTTAGGCGGAGATTTTCAAACCCAAATTTTACCCGTAACCATTTATGTAATGATTGGTTTTTGGATTGTACAATTGATAGACAACAACGTTTCTTCACCGATGATTTTTTCCAAAAGCGTGAGCTCTCATCCTTTGGAAATTTTTCTGGTAGTTTTGATTACCGGTTTCCTTTTTGGAATAGTCGGGATGATTATCGCCATTCCATTCTATACCATTCTCAAGGTTTTCGGCAAAGAATTCTTCCCGGAAAACAAAGTCATTCAGTTGTTAACCAAAAACCTATAGGATGAATCA
>NZ_CAMLRU010000125.1 GCF_946482535.1 uncultured Flavobacterium sp. | reverse complement strand
TAATTACAGCCGCAGTAGTACTTGTAACACTACATCCCGGAGTAGACTGAGATACTATACAGTAATAATATAGGGTGCCAACAGAAATTGTCGGTGGATTATAAGTTGCATTGGTTGCTCCATTAATAATAGAACCTGAAGTTGTGTTGTTATTGGTACTACTATACCATTGATAATTGAAACTACCATTACCTCCTGAAGCAGCTACTTGGAGTTGAGTTGCTAAAGCTCCCTGACATAACGTTTGGGTGTTTAAAGGCTGTTGAGATATAGTTGGATCATTGAACACAATAACTTCAGCAATATTGCTGGTTATTGAGTTACATCCATTACCACTTAACTGAACTATAGCATAAAAATAATAAGAACCCGGAGTTGTAAAAACCGGCGGTGTATAACTACTGCTGACTGCACCAGCAATTAAATTACCTCCTGTAGTGGTATTCGTTGAATTAGAATACCATTGATAGGTTGGAGTTCCTATCCCTCCCAAATAACTTATTGATAAAGCTACTGGTATCGTACTGCCAACGCATAAATTTTGAGTAGTTAAAGGTTGCGCTGTTAATGTTGGAAGTGGATTTACTGTAACATTTGCCACGTTAGTGGTCAAACTTGAACAACCTCCTGAAGACAATGTTATAATACAATAATAGTAAATTGTTCCAACTGCATTGGTTTGGGGTGTATATGTGCTGGAAGTAGCCCCACTTATCAATATTCCTCCTGTATTAGAGTTCGCCGTATTAGAATACCATTGATAGGAGGGTGACCCGGATGTACTACTTATTGCAACCGCTAGTACTGTTGCATTTCCGTTCAAACAAACCGAACTAGATGCTGGCTGTGTAGTTATGGTTGGAGCCGGATTAACATTAATGATATAACTAAATGTACTCCCAACACAACCGTTAAAAGTTGGGGTTACAACATAAGTCACAGTTCCTGCATTAGTATTACTTGTAGAAATGGTTTGTGCAGGAATCGTTGCACCAGTTCCTGAAGCAGCAAAACCTGTTACTCCACTTGTAGCCGTGGCTGTCCATGCAAATGTAGTTCCTGGAGGAGTAGCAGTTATGTTAACGGGAGAAGTTTGCGAGCCGGAACAAATAGTTTGGCTGGTGACAGTATTGGTAATGACGGGAGCTACATTTACAGTAAAACTTTGACTGGCTGTATTTGAGGTACCACATTCATTAGTAGCAGTAAAAGAAACCGTGTATGGACCTCCTGATGGGTAAGCAATAGTCCCCGGATTTAATGAATTTGACGAGGAAGGAGTTCCTCCCGGGAAACTCCAAGAATATGTAAGTGTACCTCCAGAAGGCGCACAGTTAGTGGCAGTGCCAACTGGAGTTATATTAGCAGTACCACAAGAATTACTAATAGGAGCTAATACTACTGTTGGTGGCTTTTTAACAGTGACTGTTTGAGTGGTGTTGGTAGTCCCACATGAATTAGTAACAGACAACCGAATTACATAAGTTCCAGATTCTGTAAAATTAAACGTTGCATTTGCAGTGGTTTGATTGGGTATAGGTGTTATCGTTGTACCACAAAAAGCCGGTGTATAAGTCACTGCCCAAAGGTATGTTGGAGTTGAACACTGATTGGATATATCTGTAGTATTGTTAGCGTTTATTGTTAAAGGAGCACAACCAGAGATAGCATTTAAATTAAATTGAGGACTTAGTGTTGATTGAACACAGATTGTTTTTGTTATTTCATCTATCCCACACCTATTTCCTATTTTCAGTTTAATTGTGTATGTTCCTGCTACAGAAAAAATTGGACATAAAGATGCACTTCCACTTGTCCATGTATTGGTATTATTTGGATCAGGATCATTCCCTAAAGAACCACTTGCTATCGTAAAACCTGTATTTGGAGTTATTGTCCATATCAACTTAGGTGTTGCACAACTAGTAGAAGTAGCAGCATCACCACCCGTAGAAGTGTTACTTAAACAAACTTGAGTACCTATACAAACGCTTGTTTGTGGTAAATTAAAATTAGCTACTGGAGGTGTCGAAATTCTTATAGGAACAACTGAAGCCGATGATTGTTCACACGGATTTATTGCAGCAATACTAGCAAAAAATGAATTTTGATAAGTTGTAGTGCCTGATGTACTTGTTGTTCCACATGAACTAATTAAAAAATTATGAGTTACTGATGCTGGAGGCGGATGATTAAAGTTAATTGGAGCTGAACCATCATTAAATGTGACAACATAGGTAGTCCCCGGCGGATTATTATCAGTACCTGTTATAGGAAATGTTAAAGAAGAAGAAATGCAGATATCAGTGTTACCGGGATTTCCTAATCCTACTGCTGGATTATTTCCCACAAACACCTTGTAAATTTTCACAATATTACACCCATTTTGTGCTGAAATTGTATATGTCAATGTCCATAATCCTACTTGGTAGGTATGAGATAAGCTTGTCCATGATGTACCTGTAAAATTTGGTGAGCCATCACCCCAATTAATTGTGTAGTTTGTATTTGTAGCGATTGTAGTTGAAGCATTGAAAAAATCAATTTGTGAGGCTTGATTAGAGCATTCTCTAAAGGTAATAAAACCATTAAAATTGATTGAATTCGCTGAAGAATTCAAGTCTGCATTTGCTTGAGGAAGTACTGTAATAATAGTACTTCCAGACACATTAACCAACACTGGAGGATTATCCGAATCTTGAACACTTACTAAACTGTAATTAAAAACACCTGGATTTGCAGTGCTAGCTGTAATCGTGACAGTACTACTACTCCCAACAGTTGTAACTGTTAAATTACTTCCATTATTTATTTTGTAAGTAAACGTATACGGAGCAGTTCCTCCACTACCGGTAAAAGTAATAACCGGACTGGTCGCATTTTGACAAACCGTTGTCCCACCAGATATCGTGGCGGAAGGAGGTGGTAAAGTTGTTTTTTTATTTGCTAACCCAAATTGAAAAACCAACAGTAATAAAAAGGCAATGTAATTTTGTTTCATAATGTGTTTTATGAAGGTATTTATAATTCTGAAAGCTTTGGGGAGCGATATGAAAGTTTAAATTAGAATTCAACTAAACCTATCGTACAAAAATAGTTAAATTAATCTTACAAACTATCCTCTGAAATTTAATTCACACTCTCTTTCATAGTAGTAATTTTTACGCTGATGATTGTAGTTTATTGGAGCGTTTAATTCGACTTTCATAAAACTGATATAGTTATAAACAGACCTAACAGAGATGCCAAGTTTTGAGGATAACTCACTTGAATTCCCTGCCCTGTCTGCTTTTAAGAGATCGTGTAATTTTATGATTAATCTTATGTCCAAAACAGTACAATTTTAACATTTAGGTCTGCAACCGAAATGCAGTAACTTCATAAGTCAAAATTAAATCCAATTAAATTGGATTCATTACGGATATCCGTAAAGCCAAAAAGAAATTATCAATTAAAGAACTTTACTATTCTAAAGTATTTGTCAGTAGCTATACTATTGAATCTACGGTCTTTGAGTTTGCTGACACTGTTCTATAGCGGTATTCTTTTAGACTTGATATCCAATTTTTTGATTTTGAATCTCATTTCATTTTTGTAAAACACCCTCTTCTACCAATTATCGCACTATGTTAAGATTATGAACATAACAAAGAAAAAACCAGTGGGCTAAAAAAAACAAAATCGGGAAACATACCTTGTCGTATCGTTTCCCGATGTCATTAAATAAATTTCAGACTCAAATATAAATCTAAAAATTATATTGTTTTACCCGTTCCGCTTGAAGGTGGTGGCGGTGGCGGTGGCGGAACCGGAATTCCTTGTTGACCACCGGTATCTTCGGCAGTTTGGTTTTGAGCCGGAACTTCAATTTCATCGGCTGTACATGATGTCATAGCTAAAGATGACAATGCAAAAAGCGAAAGCAATATTATTTTTTTCATGATTTTGACAATTAAAAATTAAACATAGGTTTGGCTGTTCGGGTGTTGCCCGAAGCCTTGACAAAGGCAAAAGCCTTAGCAAAATCCTAGTATTTGAAATACTGTTTTGGGAAGTGAAGTGCGCTGTTACAGAACCGTTTTAGTATACTTCCCGAATAAAAATTCGGTCCTGCTAAGCGTCACTTTTTAAGAAGTAGTTTTGTACATTTGTTCTTATCGCGAAATAGAACAAGAACTAATTCTGAAACAAAGGAATAGGGTTTTTGTTGGAGTGTTTACAAGGAATTCCGGTCTTTCCGGTAATTCCTGATTTTTCCCGAAAAATCCTGAAACATTATGAAACAAAACGACCTTGAAGCTTATAAAAAAGCTATAAAACAGCATTATGAAAATGAAAAAAAAGGGTATTACTCAAGCTTTTTATTGCAGCCGAGTCGAGCCAATTTGAGAAAATTGTGTGTGGAGCGATTGAAAGAAACCCCAACTTCAGATGACCTTAATACTTTTAAACTTTTTATGGGGTTTGAATTTAAACCAGAGAACAAAATCAGATTGAAAGATGAAACCGATCGTTTCAGAACCATTGAGAATTTTTTAAAAGGTACTACCGATAGCAATGATACTGAGACCATAAACTTAGCGGCCATTTTAGTTGATTTCAAACCAAGACCTTTTTTAAAATTTGTGAAACTGGGGAAAAATGAAGAAGATATTTTAGGTGAAGATTCTGCAGAAGATAAAGAGTTGGGAACATCAAAACCGGAGTCCATTCCTGAAAAAAAAGAAACCTCTTTAAAAAAGAAACTCATTTTTGGATTAATTGGTTTTACTGGATTGTTTTCCATCGGGTACACTGCCAAAGATTTAGTTCTGCCTGAAAAAGAATGCATGCAATGGCAGAATGACCACTACGAACCCATTGATTGCAAACAAGATATTAATGGTTTCTTTGCCTCATCACCAATTGTCCCTTTTGATGAAAAGTCATCAACATTAAGAAGGTTAATAGTATCAGATACCACAACTTTTTTTGAAGGCAAGAAAGCAATAATTTGGTATTGTAAAGTTGGCAAGGAAGACATAGAATGTTTTGACGGCCCGGGATTTCACCCAGTAACAGGAAAAGCATTAAAGCCAATAACGGAATATATTATTGACAAGTATGTTTTTGCAAAGAATTAATTTGCAAAGTATACGATAAAACAAAGTTCTGTTTCGTCATTAAAACAATATAATTCTTATCAAGAGCACTTAAGTCCGTAAAAGTATGCACAAGTCCGCACGAGTATGCACAAGTCTGTTAGACCTACTTTTTCTTTTATAAAATTTGTTGAAGCAAAAACGTAACTAAAAAACAAATCAAAATTTGAGTTGAAATTTTTCAGTTGCAAAACAGTTTTTGTTTTTTCAAATGAAAGCAGAAGAAGTATATAATATCGCCATCTATCTTCCTGAAAAGGAATTGGAAAGGCTGTCTGCTTTTATTTCAAATCGCCTAAAAAAATGTGTTTTGCAAAACCCCAAAAAAGTGAAACCAAAACTAATTACCGAAGACGAAGCGACACAGTTTATTTTAAAAACAGTTTTCAAAGTAAACTAGCATGAAAAAAACTATCTTTGCAAAAAAAAGTAACAATTTTATTAATTCGATTGCATACTAAACTGCATACGTTTTTGTAAAAATTAACTCTTTTAGGCGGTTTAATGGTTTAGTTTTGGGAGAGATTTGATAGCAAAATCAACTCATAACCCGAAGGTCACAGGTTCGAGTCCTGTTCCCGCTACGAAGACAAAGCCATTCTGAAAAGAGTGGCTTTCTTTTTTTAGCAAAAAGCACCTTATGAACATGAAAAAAATTGTCGAGTACAGAGCGTTACTCGGCGTGACCAAAACAGCTACTCTGAAAGAGCTGAAAACCATTTACCGCAACAGTATGAAAGATTGTCATCCCGATGCTATTACAGATGATGCCGAACGTTTGGCAGCAGAAGAGAAAAGCAAAGAGATTATTGCGGCTTATCATTTTTTGGTAAGTATAGCACCGGAGACTTTAGAAAAAGACAAAGCCGAATACACCCGAATTACAACAAGTACCAATATTGCCGATTTTTATTATGAAAACAGTGTATTGTATATCACTTTCTTGGATGGTAATTCTTTTGAATACTTTGGTGTATTGAGACCGGTTTATATTAAGATGATTAATGCCGAATCACCGAGTCGTTTTGCCCGAAGACATATTTATAATGAATACATTTACAGAAGCACTTCTAAATTGGTAGCAACTGAATAAAAAAAGGTCTCAATAATTAAATTGAGACCTTTTCCTAAACAACCAATACAAAACATATTACTCATCAGCTGCAAAAGCTGAGTTTTTATCTATACTTACTTTTAAGGTAGTAGCAACACCTTGCTCATTAACCATAGTCATATTCAAAGTGTCTAATTTGGCCAAGTTTCTGGAAACAAAACCGTTAAACATATTGTAAGAAATATTCATTTCTTTCAAGTTATGCAATTTCTCCAAATCGAACGGCACTTGACCGTCCATTCTGTTTTCAAACAAACTCAATGTTTCCAAAGAAGAAAGGTTTGACACCTCTTTTTCTAATTTTCCACTCAATCTATTGCTGTTTAACAACAACACTTTTAGTGATTTTAATTGATAATAAGACGTTGGGATTGAACCTTCGATTTCATTATTAAACAATGATAATGTCTCTAAACCGGTTAAACTACCTACGCTCACCGGCAAAACTCCGGTCAGTCTGTTCATGTGCATTTCAATTGATTTCAATTGTGAAGCACTCCCTAAGGTTTCCGGTAATGCACCTGATATTTTATTAAACGCTAAATTTAATTTAGTCAATTTTTTTAAGTTTCCGATAGAAGCCGGCAAAGTACCCGAAATTTCATTTCTGAATAAGTTTAAAACTTCTAACGAAGCTAAGTCACCTATTTCTGTTGGCAATTCTCCCACAAGGTTGTTGTTCATCAATTTAATTCCGACTACCTTATCATTCTTGATTTCAACTCCATACCAAGTTGTGGTTGGTGATTTTAAATCCCATTTGTTGGTCCATTGCGAACCTTTAGTAGCTTTGTATAATTTAATCAAAGCGTTTTTCTCTGTTGAAGATATTTCTGCAAATACTGAGGTCGAAACCAAAAGAACTGCTACGTAAGTAAAAATAGATTTCATATCATTTATAATTGGGGTTAATGATGATGTAAAACTATAAGAATGGTCGTTTAAAAACAAAAAAAATCGATGAAATGCATTTGTAATTGATATTTTTATATATTTATCTTACAAAAATTAATTAAATTTAACAAACCTTACAAGTTTTTGAGTTCAAAAGATTAAAAAAATATTTTATACATTTGATATACTAACCAATTAAAAATAAACATTATGCCATTTAATTTTTACGCTGTTTTAGTCTCGGCTCTTGTGACACTTGTAGTCGGATTTGTTTGGTACAATCCAAAAGTATTCGGAACCATTTGGATGAATGAAACCGGAATGACCGAAGAAAAAGCAAAGCAATCCAACATGTTGAAAGTTTTTGGATTGACCATTTTTTTCTCTTTTATGATGGCTTTCATTACACCGTCTTTGGTAATTCATCAAATGGGTGCACTCGGATTAATCGGTGGAGATCCTTCCCTTGCTAAGCCTTCTTATGCTGCATTTCTAGCTGACTATGGAGATGCTTTCAGAACGTTTAAACATGGAGCTCTTCATGGTTTCTTTTTTGGATTATTCCTAGCCCTTCCTATGACAGCAATAAACGGTTTGTTTGAACAAAAGTCTTGGAAATACATTTTTATTACTGCCGGT
The DNA here is from genome assembly GCF_946482535.1 of uncultured Flavobacterium sp. The sequence goes on along the minus strand of NZ_CAMLRU010000125.1, from coordinate 9 downwards.
TACTGGATT
>NZ_CAMLRU010000124.1 GCF_946482535.1 uncultured Flavobacterium sp. | reverse complement strand
TACTGCTTCAGCATCTACTAAAGGTAGTTCTAAAACCTCATCAATATGAATATCCATATAGGCATCATTAACGGTGATTTCACCCAAACTATCCACATCCGAAAAATCAAAAGCTTCCGCTTCGGCAATTTCTAAAATCTTAGCGCCATCGGCACCGCTTAAAAATTCGCCTTTGGCATTCAACAATTTCAAGGCATTCCATTGTTTCGGATTGTGTGACGCAGTCAAAATAATGCCACCATCGGCTTGTTCCAAAGGCACGGCTACTTCAACAGTAGGTGTAGTCGACAAACCTAAATCAATCACATCAATGCCTAATCCGATTAAAGTGTTGACCACCAAATTGTGAATCATCGGTCCCGAAATACGAGCATCGCGTCCGATGACTACTTTTAACTTGTCTTTTTGAATATTGTTTTTCAGGAAAGTGCCGTAAGCCGAAGCAAATTTTACAGCATCCACCGGCGTCAAATTGTCTCCAACTTTACCTCCAATAGTACCGCGAATTCCCGAGATTGATTTTATGAGTGTCATTTTTATGGGTTTTGATTTTGATGTACAAATGTAAAAAAAGTTACTTAGGTACTAAGGCACTAAGGCACTAAGTTTTCAGATGCTTGTGCTAAAAAGATAAACTTTTTCTATATTTACAGAACAACACAGAGTAATTCTTAGAACCTCAGAACCTTAGTACCTCAGAACCTAAAACAAATGAACTTCCTAGCCCACATCTATCTTTCCGGCGACAACGATTTACTTAAAATCGGGAATTTTATGGCGGACAGCATTCGCGGGCATCATTACGAAGATTATCCAACCGAAATCCGAAAGGGTATTTTACTGCATCGTTCGATTGACAGTTTTACCGACATGCATCCGATTTACCGACAAAGCAAACACCGATTACACGAGAAATATGGGCATTATTCCGGTGTGATTATGGATATTTTCTACGATCATTTTTTAGCCAAAAACTGGAGTAAATATTCAGAAGCTAAACTAGAGGACTATGCCGAGAGCTTTTATCAATTACTTAAAGACAATTACGACATCCTTACCGAAAGAGCCAAAGGCATGATGCCTTATATGATTGGCCGAAATTGGTTGGTGAGTTATGCTACAATTGAAGGCTTGGAAATGATTATGTTTCAAATGGATTACCGCACCAAACATCGCGTGGCTATGGACGAGTCTATAGTGGAATTAAAACAATTCTACACCGAGTTTGAAAACGAATTCACCTTGTTTTTTGAGGAATTAAGACAACATTGCCTTGAAAAGTTGGCCCAACTGTAAATTGAAAATTGATTTTTGCAATTGTTATTGAAATTGAATTTTGAAATCGTATCTTAGCGATTCTAATGTTTGAATAAATGCCGTCGAACAAAGCTTCCTTTTTTAAAATTGTATTCAGAAGTATTTTCAGAAGAGTCGAAAACTTGGTTTTCCTTTTGAAAGATAAACTCAGCGAGAGAAACTTCATCTATTTCGCTTGTGTAGCAGTAGCAATTACTTGTTCGTTTGCTGTAATCTTGCTGAAAAGTTTTGCACACAATATTTTTCTTTTGGCCAATGAAGTCAACGGCTTTTTGAAATTACCTTATATTAATAGTTTATTGCCAATAGCCGGAATCTTGCTGACCGTATTTGTGATTCGCAATTTTCTGAACAATCACATAGAAAAAGGCAGCTCTAAAGTACTCTATGCCGTAGCCAAAAAAGGCGGTATCATGCCTAAAAAGCAAATGTATGCTCAAATCGTAACCAGTTCCTTAACGGTTGGACTCGGTGGTTCGGCCGGATTGGAAAGCCCGATTGTAATTACCGGTGCCGCATTTGGTTCCAACTTCGCGCAGAAATACCATTTGTCACAAAAAGACCGAATCTTACTCTTAGCTTGTGGTGTCGCTGCCGGAATTGGTGCTGCCTTCAACGCTCCCATTGCCGGCGTTTTGTTCGCTATCGAAGTCGTTTTGACAGATATTTCCATTGCAGCTTTTATCCCGATTATCATTTCGGCCGCTACCGGTGCATTGATTTCAACCATCACTTTGAGTGACGATGTGATTTTAAACTTCCAACAAACGTTGCGATTTGATTACCACAACACACCTTATTATATTTTATTGGGGATTTTAGCAGGTTTGACTTCCATTTACCACGCTCGAAATTTTCAGAAAGTGGAGAAGTTCTTTGGCAGTTTTAAAAACAAAGGCTATAGAAGAGCTTTATTCGGAGCATTTCTTTTGGCGGTTCTGATCTTCTTTTTCCCGACACTTTTTGGAGAAGGTTATGAAAGTATCAAAACGCTGACTTCTTCCAATCCTAGTATTTTGTTAGACAATACCATGCTCGAGCGTTTTAAAAGCGAATGGGTTTTGTTGGCATTTGTTGGCGTTACCATGTTGTTAAAAGCGTTTGCCACCGGTTTAACCTTAGGGAGTGGCGGTAATGGTGGTAACTTTGCCCCTTCGCTTTTTGTGGGTTCCTATTTGGGTTATTTTGTGGCCAAATCGATTAATCTGCTCAACTTTACGCACCATTTACCTATAGCCAATTTCACCATCGTAGGCATGGCCGGAATCCTGAGCGGTTTGTTTCATGCACCGCTGACTGCCATTTTCCTTATCGTTGAAATCACAGGCGGTTATGATTTGATGGTGCCGTTGATGATTGTATCGTCGGTAAGTTTTGCTTTTTCCAAGCAGTTTGAGAAACATTCGATGGATGTCAAAGGCTTGGCCGATAAAGGCGAAGTTTTCACCAGCGACAAAGACAAAAACATCTTGCAAAGCATTAACTTTTACAATTTGGTACAACAAAATTATAAAACCTTAAGTCTGCAAGATTCGCCCGGGAAAGTAGTGGATATTTTCTCAACCAGTGACCAAAAAATAATTCCGATTGTGGATGAAGACAAATCATTAATTGGCTTGGTGGATTTTGAAGAAGTCAAGGCTTTTATTTTTAATCCGAATCATGTAAAATTCATGACCATGTCGGAAATCATGAGCCAACCCAAAGAATTGATCCTATTTGAAGACAAACCCGAAAAAATCATGAAGCTGTTTGAAACTTCCAAAGCCACCATTTTACCGGTCATCTTTAAAGGGAAATACTTTGGATTTCTCTCCAAAATAGATGTGCTCGAGAGTTATCGCCACCGTTTGAAAGAAATGGTGATTGAGTAATTTTTTAAGATTTTTTTTATTAAGTTTGAAAGAGCTAAACAACTTGTCATGAAAAAACTTCTTTTCGCTTTTCTTTTTTTCCTTTTGAGCGCCAATACTTTTGCACAGGAAAATGACACCCTAAATAAAATCGAATTTGATGCTAAGGCTTTTTTAAAAGAAATTGCCGATAATGCCTGTCAATGTATCGACTCCATTTCCGTCTACAATAAATCAAAAAAAGAAATTTCAAGCGAAATCCATACTTGCATAGACAAACAATGCAGTGCCTATCAATTAGGAATGAAACTATCCGAAATTAAGAACTTAACCGCAGAGGGAAAACAACCGCAAATAAATTTGGAAATCAATGTCAATCCGGATTCAAAAGAATACAAAAAATATTACTACGAGATTGAAACCTATTTGATGGAAAACTGTCCGGCCACAAAGAATAAAATTTCTTCTACTGACAAGTTGGGTACAAAATCGATTTCTAATGATGCCGAAGCTTTAAAATATTATAGTTTAGGATTAGAGGTCAGTAAGAAAGGTGAATTTGAAAAAGCCATTGATTACTACAAAAAAGCCTTGGTTTTTGACGCAGAATTTGCCTTTGCCTATGATAATATGGGGATTTGCTATCGAAGATTAAACCGTTTTGACGAAGCTATTGAAGCTTATGAAAAATCCCTAAAAATTGACCCAAACGGATTAATGCCTCTGCAAAACTTAGGAATCACCTATGTTTACAAAAAAGAATTCAAAAAAGCATTGAAAGCTTATGAACGTTTGGCAAAAGTTGATCCTAATAACCCAGAAGTATATTACGGAATAGGCAATATTTATGCTGTACATGTGGTTGATAATGAAAAGGCTTTGGATAATTTATGTAAAGCTTACAAAATTTATGTTGAGCAAAAATCACCCTATCGAAGTGATGCCGAAAAATTAATTCAATACATCCATAGCGCTATGAAAAAAGAGGGTAAAGAAGTTGTATTTAATCAAATTTTGGAGAAAAACGGAATCAGCCCAAATTAACAATATCTTCCTATTTCGGGGTTTAAAAATTGCTACCAAAACACTACCTTTGCGTTTTGCCCAATTGCTATGCTTGAAACAGAAAATACAATTGAAGTACTCGGTGCTCGAGTACACAATCTTAAGAATATCGACATCAACATTCCGCGAGAAAAACTGGTGGTCATCACCGGTCTTTCGGGTTCGGGTAAATCTTCGTTGGCTTTTGATACGATTTATGCCGAAGGACAACGCCGCTATATCGAAACGTTTTCAGCTTATGCGCGTCAATTTTTGGGTGGATTGGAACGTCCGGATGTAGATAAAATCGATGGGCTTTCTCCGGTAATTGCCATTGAACAAAAAACAACCAGCAAAAGTCCGCGTTCTACCGTGGGAACCATTACCGAAATTTACGATTTTCTTCGTTTGTTGTTTGCTCGTGGCGGAGAAGCCTACAGTTATGTCACCGGCGAAAAAATGGTTTCTTATTCTGATGAACAAATCAAGGATTTGATTATACAGAACTTCACCGGTAAACGCATCAATATTTTGGCCCCGATAATCCGCGCCAGAAAAGGGCATTATGCCGAATTGTTCCAACAAATTACCAAACAAGGTTTTCTTAAAGTTCGTGTAAATGGCGAAGTACAAGATTTGTTGCCGGGCATGAAATTGGACCGATACAAAACCCACGATATCGAAATTGTCATTGACCGAATGGTGATTGAGAACACCGAAGAAAATGAAAAACGCTTAGCCGAAAGCATCAAAACCGCGATGTATCACGGCGAAAATGTGTTGATGATTTTGGACCAAGACACCAATGAAGTGCGTTATTTCAGTCGGAATTTAATGTGTCCGACTTCGGGGATTTCTTATCAGAATCCGGAGCCGAATTTGTTTTCGTTCAATTCACCCAAAGGCGCTTGCGAAGAATGCAAAGGTTTGGGAACGATACACGAAATCAATTTAAAAAAGATTATTCCGAACCCAAAATTGTCAATCAAAAACGGTGGTTTTGCTCCGTTAGGCGAATACAAATCGTCTTGGATTTTTAAACAATTAGAGATTATCGGAGAGAAATTCGGCTTTAGCCTGACAGATGCTATCGAAAATATTCCCGAGGAAGCGATGCAGATTATCTTGCACGGCGGCAAAGAAAAATTCTCGGTGGAATCTAAAACTTTGGGGATTACCAAAGAATACAAAATAGAATTCGAAGGCATTTCGCATTTCATCAAAAACCAATATGACGAAAGCAATTCCACCTCAATAAAACGCTGGGCTAAAGAATTCATGGACGAAATTGACTGTCCGGAATGTAAAGGTTCGCGTTTGAAAAAAGAAGCGATGTATTTCAAAATACACGAAAAAAATATCTTCGATTTATCGACTATGGACATTTCGGATTTATCGGCTTGGTTTGAGGAATTAGACCAACATTTATCCGATAAACAAACCATAATCGCTTCCGAAATTGTCAAAGAAATCAAAGACCGTTTGCGCTTTTTAGTCAATGTCGGCTTAAATTATTTGTCAATGAATCGCAGTTCCAAATCGCTATCCGGCGGTGAAGCACAGCGCATTCGTTTGGCCACGCAAATCGGTTCGCAATTGGTTGGCGTTTTGTACATTTTGGACGAACCGAGTATCGGTTTGCACCAAAGAGACAACGAAAAACTCATTCATTCATTGGAACAATTGAGAGACATCGGCAATTCGGTTTTAGTAGTTGAACACGACAAAGACATGATAGAACGCGCTGATTATGTGATTGATATTGGTCCGAAAGCCGGAAAATTCGGTGGGCAAATCATCAGCAAAGGCACACCCAAAGAATTGCTCAACGAACACACCATAACGGCACAATTTCTCAATGGTAAAATGAAAATTGAAGTCCCGAAAAAACGCCGTGAAGGCAACGGGAAATTCCTAAAACTAACCGGCGCCACCGGAAATAATTTAAAGAATGTTTCCATCGAATTGCCATTAGGAAAACTCATTTGTGTGACCGGAGTTTCAGGCAGCGGGAAATCGACTTTGATTAACGAAACACTCTACCCTATTTTGAATGCCTATTATTTCAACGGAGTCAAAAAACCGCAACCTTATAAAAAAATCGAAGGTTTAGAGCATATCGACAAAGTGATTGATATTGATCAAAGTCCGATAGGCAGAACGCCACGCTCAAACCCTGCGACTTATACCGATGTGTTTTCGGAGATTAGAAGTTTGTACACGCAAACGCCGGAAGCCATGATTCGCGGGTACAAAGCCGGTCGTTTCAGTTTTAATGTTTCGGGCGGAAGATGTGAAACCTGTGAAGGTTCGGGTGTTCGCACCATCGAAATGAGTTTCTTACCGGATGTTTATGTCGAATGTGAAACTTGTCAGGGCAAGCGTTTTAACCGCGAAACTTTAGAAATTCGTTACAAAGGCAAATCCATCTCGGATGTGTTGAATATGACCGTGGATGAAGCCGTGGATTTCTTTGAAAACATTCCGAAAATTTACCGCAAAGTCAAAACCATACAAGACGTTGGTTTGGGTTACATCACTTTGGGACAACAAAGCACCACGCTTTCTGGCGGAGAAGCACAACGCATTAAATTGGCGACCGAATTGTCTAAAAAAGACACCGGCAACACGTTTTACATTATGGACGAACCCACGACCGGTTTGCATTTTGAAGACATCCGCGTGTTGATGGATGTGATTAATAAATTAGTTGACAAAGGCAACACGATTTTGATCATCGAACACAATATGGATGTAATCAAATTAGCCGATCATATCATTGATGTTGGTTTAGAAGGCGGCAAAGGCGGTGGTGAAATTCTTTGTACCGGAACTCCGGAAGAGATTGTAAAGAACAAGAAAAGCTATACGGCTCAATTCTTAAAAAAAGAACTTTAACAATAAATTTATGAAAAGAAGCATGTTGATTGTTTTGTTGCTGTTTGGTTTGACCACTTGGGCACAACAAGAAGAAAAACCGGAAACTATTGTTCAAAAACAAGTGGAAGCCTACAATAGTATTGACTTAGAAGCCTTTTTAAGTTTTTACTCAGATGATGTAAAAATCTACACTTTCCCCAATAAATTAGAGACTGATGGTAAAGCCGCTATGAGAGAAAGTTATGCTACTTTTTTTAAAAATGCGAAAGTTCTGGAATGTAAGATTGTAAAGCGCATTGTAAAAAACAACACCGTAATTGATGAAGAATTGGTTAAATACAACGACATTGAATTTAGCGGAGTAGCAATATACGAAGTGAAAAACAACAAAATAGTCAGAGTGACCTTTGTAGAATAAAGGTCATTTTTAAAAAAAGAGTTACTTTAGCAGGCTGTTTTTATAGCCCGGATGGTAGCGAGCTACCGTGTAGCGCGGACAGCCGGAAAAAGCTCCTAAAAAAATAATTAAAAAATAAAAAATATGGCATTTGATCAGTACGAAAATGACGATGAGAGAATTCACGATAAATTAAAACAAAAAACTTGGAACGAAATCAGAACCAATGATTCTTGGGCCATTTTTAAAGTCATGTCGGAGTTTGTTAACGGTTATGAAAGCATGGCGCGTATTGGTCCGTGTGTTTCTAT
>NZ_CAMLRU010000123.1 GCF_946482535.1 uncultured Flavobacterium sp. | reverse complement strand
GCGGCTTTACCGTAAGTGGCGGATGTAACCCACAAGGTAGCTATGGACAAGTAAGTGCACCAAGTGCTTGTGGAGGAACTACAACAGTAACTTATACCGTAACAGATAAATGTTATACAACATCAACAGTAACCAGAAGCTTTACCATCACACCTGCACCTGCTTTAGTATTAAATTCACCGGATTCTACAATCATTAATTCTTGTGATTATGCAGATCAGGCCGCAGTTGATGCAGCGTTTGCTACGTGGTTAAGTCAATTTACCGTAAGCGGTGGATGCGCTCCAATTGGTAGTTACGGGGAACCGGTAGCTCCACCATTATGCAGCGGAGGAACAACTACTGTAACATATGTTGTTAATGATACGTGTTATGCTGCGGATGTTTCAGAGTCATTTACAGTGATTCCGGCAGCTAAGTTAGAAATTGCATGTCCGACTGATAAAACAGTTGAATGTGGTGAAGATGCTCAAACTTTATTTGCTCAATGGAGAGATAGTTTTGGTTATACTGGAGGATGTGCTAATGCAATTACTACAGATTTGTCACAATATCAAATGCCAGAGCCTGGTGTGCCTTTAGTAATTACGTTCACTGTGACAGATAATTGTCAAACGGCATCTTGTACAGCTAGATTCTTGATTAATGAGTGTGCATATTGTACTTATACGCAAGGTTACTACGGTAATCCTAAAGGTGCAGCATGTACTCCTGAAGGAACTACAACTAATGCCAGAGCCATTATGATTAATGCTTTGACAATGGAAGAAGGAGAGTTCGACTTCGGAAGTATTTCAACCGGAAACTATTTCAAACTGACTTTAGCAGATGTTAATAGTAACAATATATTTAGAATGTTACCTGGAGGAGGAACCCCAAGAGCATTGATAGGCTATTCTACTTATTCAGTTCCGTCAACTTGGAGTGATAATGATCCGCTTAATGCTAGTGGTTCACAAAGAGGTAAAATCAATAATAATTTGTTGAGTCAAACAATAACATTGTTCTTCAACACCAGATTAAATTCGCAAATAGGAGACTTTAATCTAACCAATACATTTGTAACAGCAGACACAGCGTTCTGTGGTTCGCACGATGTAGTTTACGGTACAGAACAATTGTTTACAATTCCTCAGCCTGTTATTGATTATTTAGGAGCCAATGGCGGTGCTACTGTGAGTAACTTGTTTGAATTAGCAAACAAAGCTTTAGGTGGTGAAAATATAGGTGATGTCACTCCTAGTCAAGTTAATGTAGCTGTTGATGCTATCAACAGAGGTTTTGATCAATGTAGAGTTTATGTTGGAACAACAATGCCGGTTGTAGAAACCATAACTTTCAAACAAGAATCTACTTCAGTAATGGTTCAAAATCAAGGTATGGAAGTTAAGATTTATCCGAATCCATATACTGACAACTTCAATTTAAGTTTGTCAACTGCAAACGACAGTAAAGTTGTTGTAACAGTGTATGATATGATTGGAAGATTGATTGAAACTCGCGACATAAATCCTAGAGAATCAGCTGAGTTGAAAATAGGAGATAAATATCCTTCAGGAGTTTACAATGTAGTTGTTGCTCAGGGAGAAGAAGTTAAAACTCTTAAAGTTGTTAAAAGATAATCTTTAAACAAATTAATACTCATTAAAAAGCCTCTTCATTATGAAGAGGCTTTTTTGTTTATAAAAAGAGGATTGTTATTTAGAATCGTTTCTTCTAATGGAGACAATGATACCGGCTAATAAAGAAACTGCAATAAAGCCTAATGAAACCCATTCAGGGAATTTATAATAATGAATGATTAACATTTTAATTCCGACAAATGTCAGAATGGCAATCAAGCTATACTCAAGGTAACTGAATCTTTCCAACATATTGGCTAAAAAGAAATACATGGAGCGTAAACCCAAAATGGCAAAAATATTAGAGCTAAAAACCAAAAATGGATCAGACGTAATAGCCAAAATTGCAGGCACGCTATCCAAAGCAAAAAGCATGTCCATTACTTCGATTACTATCAAGGCTACAAAAAGTGGTGTAGCGGCTGTGATATGTCTTCTTTTAACAAAAAAATGCTCGCCATCGGCATGACTGGTAATCGGTATAATTTTGCGTAAGTTTCTGTAAACAAATGATTTTTTTGGATTAAACTCTTCTTCATCGCCTTTGAATAACATCTTAACAGCTGTAAAAATTAAGAATGCCCCAAACAGGTAGGTCATCCAGCTGAATTTGTTAATTAAAATAACTCCGAAGAAAATCATTAAGCCTCTAAATACTATTGCGCCCAAAATTCCCCAAAACAAAACACGATGTTGGTATTTCTGTGGGATTTTGAATGAGGCAAAAATTACTGCGATAACAAAAATATTATCTACACTCAATGATAATTCAATCAGGTAACCCGTGATGAATTTCATGGAAGCTACTGCCGGAGTTAATTCGGTAGGGTTGGCAATAAGTCCGTTTTTGTAAATCCAACCCACAACGATGCTGAAAATAAAAGAAAGCGAAACCCAAATTCCGGTCCAAATTCCGGCTTCTTTCGGTTTGATAATATGAGGGTTTTTGTTGAATACACCCAAATCAAGGGCAAGAAAAAGAAAAATTAAAGCCAGAAAAACAATCCAAACTATCATAGTACATTTATTTAGTTGCTACAAATATAGCGGTTTGAATGGTGAAAGAGTAATAATTAACTAGGCGATAATAAAATTTTTAAAATAGCACTTTTTATTAATTTTTTAAATTGACCCCTAAAAAAATAGGGTATAGATATTTTAAATTGAAAATATTGCTATATTTGCATCAAATTAATGGGGTATAACTTTTTAAAATTAACTTTATGTCAACTTTACGTTTTCAAGCATTAAAAGATGCATCAGGTAGAAAACCTGTAAAATTTGAAGAGGCTGATAAGAAATCGGCACTTTTTGGTTCTAATGTGTTTAATGACAAAGCCATGAAGCAATATTTGACTTCAGATGCTTACAAAGGAGTAAAAGATGCGGTACAGCATGGAACTAAAATTGACAGAAAGCTGGCAGATTATATCGCTATGGGGATGAAAGAATGGGCTTTGTCAAAAGGCGTTACGCATTATACGCACTGGTTTCAACCCTTAACCGGAACTACAGCAGAAAAACACGATGCCTTCTTCGAGACTTCTTATGATGGTACTGAAACTGTTGAAAAATTTGGCGGCGGACAATTGGTACAACAAGAACCGGATGCGTCTTCTTTTCCTAATGGTGGAATTAGAAATACCTTCGAAGCGCGTGGTTATACCGCATGGGATCCAACTTCTCCGGCATTTATTTTCGGAACTACTTTGTGTATTCCTACGGTTTTCATTTCTTATACCGGTGAAGCTCTAGATTATAAAACACCTTTACTACGTGCTTTAAATGCAGTTGATGAAGCGGCTACTGAAGTATGTAAATATTTCGATAAAAATGTTAAAAAAGTTACCGCAACCTTAGGTTGGGAACAAGAATATTTCTTGGTTGACAGTTCTTTAGCCAATTCTCGTCCTGATTTAGTGATGACCGGCAGAACTTTATTAGGTCATACTTCAGCTAAAGGACAACAATTAGACGACCATTATTTCGGGTCTATCCCGTCTCGTGCTCTAAATTACATGAGAGAATTGGAAGAAGAATGTATGTTGTTAGGTATTCCGGTTAAAACCCGTCACAACGAAGTAGCGCCAAACCAATTCGAGTTGGCTCCAATCTTCGAAGAGACAAATCTTGCCGTTGACCACAACTCATTGCTTATGGATGTTATGTCAAAAGTAGGAGAGCGTCATGACTTCAAAGTATTGTTCCATGAAAAACCTTTTAAAGGGGTAAACGGTTCCGGAAAACACAATAACTGGTCATTGGCTACAGATACAGGAGTAAACTTATTGTCTCCAAGCAAAACCCCAATGAGTAACCTACAATTCTTATCGTTCTTTATCAATACGATAAAAGCGGTTCAAGAATATGAAGAATTACTTCGTGCTGCTATAGCAACAGCCAGTAACGATCACAGATTAGGCGCTAATGAAGCACCACCGGCTATTATTTCGGTTTTTATCGGTGAGCAATTGACCAAAGTTTTAGCAGAATTAGAAGGCGTTTCTAAAGGAAAATTATCTCCGGAAGAAAAAACCGATTTGAAACTAAACGTTGTAGGTAAAATTCCGGATGTAATGCTGGATAACACCGACAGAAACAGAACATCGCCTTTCGCTTTCACCGGAAACAAATTCGAATTCCGTGCGGTTGGTTCTTCTGCCAATTGTGCCAATGCCATGACGACTTTGAATTCAATCGTGGCCAAACAATTGAAAGAGTTCAAAAAAGAAGTAGATACTTTAATCGAGAAAAAAGATTTAAAGAAAGACGAAGCTATTTTCAATGTCTTGAGAGAATACATCAAGCAAACTAAAAACATCCTTTTTGAAGGCGATGGTTATAGCGATGCTTGGGAAAAAGAAGCTAAAAAACGCGGTTTAAGCAATCACAAAACAACTCCGGCAGCTTTGAAAGCTAAAGTGTCTAAAAAGGCATTGGAATTGTTCGAAGATTTAAACGTAATGAACCACGTAGAAGTAGAAGCACGTTACGAAATTGAATTGGAAGAATACACCAAAAAAATCCAAATCGAAGGTAGAGTTTTAGGCGATATTGCCAGAAACCACGTGATTCCTACAGCCATTCGTTACCAAAATACTTTAATCGAAAACGTACGCGGATTAAAAGAAATCTTTGGTAAAGACTTCGAAAAAATTGCCAAAGAACAAATCTTCTTAATCAAAGAAATTTCCGCGCATATCGAAGGTATTAATTCGAATGTGGAAGCCATGACCGAAGCCCGTAAAAAAGCAAACGTGCTAACCGATGCTCAGAAAATGGCCGAAGCTTACTGTGATAAAGTAAAACCATACTTCGAAGTAATCAGAGAACATTGTGATAAATTAGAGTTATTGGTAGACGATGAAATCTGGACTTTAACCAAATACAGAGAGTTGTTATTTACAAGATAATCTTTATAATTAGTTAGCAAAACACCCGATAGTTTTTAAAATTGTCGGGTGTTTTTATATTAAAAATGCCGTAACTTCGTTATATAATAAAACCCAACCATTGTTACGCCAACTTATTATTGTCATTATTCTTCTCATTTCAGCTAATGCATTGGCACAAGAGCAATTCAGTCTTTACTTCGACAGTAATAAATTTGAACTGACTAAAAAAGAACAAAACAGACTCAATCAATGGATTTTAGCCAATAACAATCATAAAATTGTAGCCATTCACGGTTTTACTGATGAAGACGGAACTTCGGGATTTAATGATACTTTGGCCCAAAAAAGAGTCGATTATATCTTTCAAATCGTCAAAGACCAAATCAAAATCAGAGCCGATTTTAAAACCTTGAGTTTCGGAGAAAAATTCAATCAGTCTTCGATTAAAGCCGAAAACAGAAAGGTGACCATTTACTATATTTTCGAAAAAGATATTCCGCGCGAGGATGAAATATTAGGTCTCAAACCTGCTGAAGCAGTGGTAGATTTACCTGAACCGGACATCGATTTTCCTGAAAAATTAGTCTTTGAAAATCCAAACGGTACCAAATCGGAATACAAATTGGATAGGGCTTTTATGAACCAAATCAACAAGGCCAAAACCGGTGAAAAATTAAAAATCGAAAACCTCAATTTTATCATCAATACTTTTGCTGTAGTCAATGAGTCACGCGGAAAGTTGTATGAACTCTTGTTGGTACTTCAAAATAATTCCCAATTAAAAATCGAAATCCAAGGCCATTTGTGTTGTATGCCTAATGATCGTTTGGATTTATCCACCCAAAGAGCCAAAGCCATTTATAACTTTTTGGTATCCAATCAAATTTATCCGGCTCGCTTGTCCTACAAAGGTTTCGGAAGTACGCAACCCATTTATCCCATACCCGAAAAAAATGAAGCCGAGCGCGCCGCCAATCGCCGGGTAGAAATTTTAATTCTGGAAAATTAAGATGAAAAAAATCGGACTCATATTACTGTTCTTTTTACCGTTTTTAGGATTTTCTCAAAAACAGTTTGAGGTGTTTTTCGATTTCAATAAAGACTTTCCCAATCAAAACTCCATATTGGCGCTCAACGAATGGATTGCCAATAATAAAGACATTGAAATCACCAAACTGTTAGGCTTTTGCGACAGCATCGATACCAAAGATTACAACAAACACCTGGCCGAAAGACGCATAGAAAGTGTGCGAGAATTACTGGAGAAAAGTGGCTTAAAATTCAATAAAAGCCTCGAGAAAGTTGCTTATGGTAAAGATTTTAAACAATCCAAAATCCAAGCAGAAAACAGAAGAGTGACAATCTTTTATGCCGAAATTCCAACCAAAATCACCGAAAGCGAATTCAGCAAGCAACTCAAGAATTCAAAAGTAGGCGAAACCATCAAGTTGCCCAATATTTATTTTTTTAATAACTCAGCTCGCATTGTGCCCAAATCGGAATCGTCACTCTACGATTTGCTCTGCGCGATGGAAGAAAATCCGAAATTGCGAATAGAAATTCAAGGCCATATTTGTTGCCAAACTGAAGCAGACAAAAATGATGTTTCTACTGCTCGTGCCCGTGCCATTTATAACTATTTACTTCGCAATAAAATCGATAGAAAGCGAATGAGATTCAAAGGCTATGGTGTGTCTCGACCCATTCATAAAATTCCGGAACGCAACGAAACCGAAGCCGATGAAAACCGTCGTGTGGAGATTTTGATCTTAGAGAATTAATCCTCTCAAAAATCTGCCTTCTGCCTTCTGCTTTCTGCAATCTTTGATTATCTTTGCGCCACAACAACACAACACTACCAAATGAGCTCTGATAACAGTCAACGCTACAATCTACGCGGAGTTTCGGCTTCCAAAGAAGATGTGCACAATGCCATCAAAAACATTGATAAAGGATTATTTCCCAAAGCTTTCTGCAAAATTGTTCCCGATTATTTGACCAATGACGATGATTATTGTCTGATTATGCACGCTGACGGAGCCGGAACCAAATCGTCTTTGGCTTATATGTATTGGAAAGAAACCGGAGATATTTCGGTCTGGAAAGGCATTGCTCAAGATGCGTTGATTATGAATATCGATGATTTATTATGCGTAGGAGCAACCGATAATATTCTTTTGTCTTCCACCATAGGGAGAAATAAAAACTTGATTCCGGCCGAAGTGATTTCTGCCATTATCAACGGTACCGAAGAATTGATAGCCGAGTTGAAATCGTTTGGGGTAACTATTCATTCCACCGGTGGCGAAACGGCTGATGTGGGCGATTTGGTAAGAACCATTATTGTAGACTCAACAGTTACTGCCAGAATGAAACGTTCTGATGTGGTCGATAATGCTGCTATTCAAGCCGGCGATGTGATTGTTGGTTTGGCTTCTTTCGGTCAGGCCAAATATGAAAAAAGTTATAACGGCGGTATGGGAAGCAATGGCTTAACTTCGGCACGACATGATGTTTTTGCCAAATATTTAGCCGAAAAATACCCGGAAAGTTTTGATGCCGCAGTACCAAACGAATTGGTCTATTCCGGAAACACAAAATTAACAGATGCCGTAACAGATTCGCCGATAGATGCCGGTAAATTAGTCTTATCACCAACGAGAACTTATGCTCCGATTATCAAAGCCATTTTAGACAAATACACCCCAAGCGATATTCACGGAATGGTACATTGTTCCGGTGGTGCGCAAACCAAAGTATTGCATTTTGTAGATAATGTTCATGTTATCAAAGACAATTTATTTCCGGTACCGCCATTATTCAAACTTATCCAAGAAAACTCCAAAACTGATTGGAAGGAAATGTACCAAGTGTTCAACTGTGGTCATCGCAT
>NZ_CAMLRU010000122.1 GCF_946482535.1 uncultured Flavobacterium sp. | reverse complement strand
AATAGGCCACACTATTCCATTTTTCAAATTCTACCAAAGCCAATTTAAAATACTTTTCAGCCGATTCGGTATCGTTTTCTAATTCGTATAATCCGCCCAAACTGTTGTAGGCCAAGCCCAAAGTGCCGCTGCTGTCTTTTTTGTTTTTGAGTTCCTCAACCACTTCTAAACTCAACCGCTTGGCATCTTCATATTTTTTTTGCCGACTGTAAATAGTACTGATGAGTTGCAGGCATTTGTAGCGCCCGATTTTGGCTTCTTCGCTATGGGTTTTTTCCAACTTTTTATATTCGTCTAAGGACTGCGTGGCAAATTGGAGTCCTTTTTCCAAACTCGAACCATAAGAACAGATACCGAGATAAAGCAGGGCATCGGCTTTGTCTTTGGGGTTTTTGTCTTTTGTAGCTTTTTCTTTGGCTTCCCAAAAATACTTGAAAGCTTCGGTTTCGTTGTCTTTTACGAGTTCGCTCCAACCTTTTTGCAACAATTTATTGGAAGACGATTGGGTATACCCATCAACGCCTGACAAAAGCAAGAGTAGCAATATAAAAGACTTGAATACATTCATAACCCAAAAATAGATTTTTTTGAGCTTAGTTGCTTAAAATGAGGTTGACTTGAAGTAAACAATCCGGTTTTCCTATAATTTCATCAAGCGCTCGGCAGCTTTCATGAGGGTTTCGTCATCTTTGGCAAAGCAAAATCGGATGCACTTGTTATCATAGCCTTTGGCATAAAAAATCGAAATTGGAATGGTGGCTACGCCGAATTCGGTGACCAATCTTTTGGTAAAATCCAGGTCGCTTTCTTCTGAAATATTAGCATAAGAAGCCACTTGAAAATAGGTGCCTTCACAAGGTAAAAGTTGCAATTTGGTTTCTTTCATCAGGAGGCGGAAAAAATCTCTTTTTTGTTGGTAAAATGATCCCAGAGCTTTGATATCGACCAAATCGATGTATTCATTCAATGCATGTTGGGCAATACTACTCACACTAAAGACCAAAAACTGATGTACTTTTTTAATCTCTTTCATGATGTGTTCCGGCGCAATGACGTAACCAATTTTCCATCCGGTGATGTGAAATGATTTTCCGAAAGAAGAAACCGAAATACTGCGTTGCCATAATTTAGGGCGATGGTGTACCGATATGTGCGGTTGCTCAAAGGTGATGTACTCATACACTTCATCCGACAAGACTAAAAGGTTAGGGTAAGCATCGACTAATTTTTCCAACTGTAGAAAATCATTTTCTGTCCACATTTTTCCCGTTGGATTGTGCGGATTGTTGATGATGATGAGTTTGGTTTTATCATTGGTTGCCGCCGAAATTACTTCCCAATTGGGTGTAAAATCATTGTTGAGCGACACTCTTATCGGTTTGGCGTTGCTCAATAGAATTGGTGCTTCGTAACAATCGTAGCACGGATCAAGAATAATAACTTCTTCATTGGCCTTAACCAAGGCTTGGATAGTGGCAAAAATCCCTTCGGTGGCACCGGCGGTGATGAGTATTTCCTCTTTGGCGGAAACATTTCGGTCATAAGATTTTTGAGTCAGCAGCGCAACTTTTTCCAAAAGCGACGGCAAACCACTCATAGGTGTATATTGATGAACATTTTCTTTGGCAAGTCTGGAAAGAATAGCGGTCAATCGTTCATCAACCGGAAAATTCGGAAATCCTTGTGATAGGTTTATGGCTTGGTGTTCTACGGCCATTTGCGACATTACCGTAAAAATGCTGGTGCCGATATGAGGAAGTTTTGACATGAATTTGTTTTTGGTAAAGATAAAAAAAGCACCTCGATTGAAGTGCTTTTTAATTTATAGAGATATTTTTTATTATTCTTTTTGGGCTTCGTCATTTTTATTTTTATCCGAAGCAGACATGTCTCTTACACAAAGGTATTTGCCGTCTCTTTTTTCAAACACAGCGATATAGTTCCCGGTATAAAGTGGTGCGCTGGTGGAATCAGAAACTCTGTAATTTCCTATTTCCACCACTTGATTGCCATCATTTGAAGGCAATATTTCATTGACTACAAAAGCAATTTGGTATCCTTTCGGAAAATTATTCAAATCGGCTTTAATAGATTTTTCAATCTCTGTTTTACCCACTACCGGGGGCTTATTTTGAGAGAAGGTAACCGCATCATCTGCATAATATTCACCGGCATTAACATTTCGATCATTAAACATTTCAGCCATTTTGTTTTCAAGTGCCTGAATTTCGTTCTTGATTTGTTCTTTGTCTATAGCTACAGCTTCTTCTTTTTTGGGTTGACAAGCAAAAAACAGGATGGATATCATCCCTAAAATAGCACCTTTTAAAATCTTGTTTTTCATAAAGTTGTGGTTTTGGTTACTTAATAAGGTTTTGCAACAAGACTGGGGAATTATAAAAGTAATGATATTTTGTATAATTCGGAATAATTCGACCAATATTTATTTTTTATGCAAAAAAATACCTCTTTACAGAAGCATATTTATTTGCCAATCTAAAATTATCTTTTGAGGGTAAAGTGGCCTTTTAAGACTCTGCCGTCTTCGCGATGGACTACAAACCAATAATCATCGGAAAACAATAATTTTCCGTTCAATGTGCCATCCCAACCTATACTTCCTGAGGGAAATCCGGTGATGAGTTTACCGTATCGGTCATAAATGTATACTTGTAAATTAGGTTCTTTTTCAGAATTTTTAATGTACCAATAATCGTGTATTCCATCGCCATTTGGCGTAAAATAGTGTGGGTAATTGAGTAGCCAAACTTCCCGAGTTACTATCACACAACCATTCAAATCTCTAACATACACCATGTAAAGTCCGGGTGATAAATGGGTAAAACTATTATCTGCTTGATAAACAATTCCATCAATTGAATATTCAAAATCGCCGGGTTGGGTTGTTATTACCGTAATACCGTTGTCATTGGATGTCCAATCATAGGTTTCAACAAAATCGATTTCCGGTACGGTTACAATAGTCACCACGATATCTTTTGAGGTAGCACAGGTTTGCACCGTGTTATTGCACAAACCGAATTCATTAGTCGCCGTGACCGAAATAGTTGTTGTTCCGGGTTCGCTAATGCTAACAATGGCATCAGTCTCACCGTTAGACCAAGAATAAGTAGTGGTTTGCAAGTTGCCTACACCGGCGTTCAGTTCCACCGGTTGCCCATCACAAAGCGAATAGTTACTACTTAAAGGAATAATGGGTTTTTGTCCGGTAATCAAGTCAAAAGAACCGGTTTGATAGCAATTGGGAAACTGGTTAAAAATCAATCTGACATAAACCGTTTGCGGATTAGTGGTAGGATTGAAGTTTGTAATATTAGTTATCGGATTAAGATTGTTTTCGGCTTCCGCCAGGCTGTTGTGGTAAGAAATGGTATAATTGGTTGGCGATTGGATTCCCATTATTATTGGCGTTTGAGCCGATAGGTTAAAAGTGTCATTTCCGTTCAAGGTGGTTGAACAATTCACCAAGTTACAGGCAGGATAAACAATGACTAAGGATTCTAAATCGGAGACATCAAAATTGCGAATGATGGTATTGCCGCAACTGTCTTCAATTTGGAATTTATAAATAGCAGGCTCTAAGTTCAGAAAAACATTTGAGGTTCCATTGTCTAAAAAGAAAGGATTGCCATCCTTTTCGATGATGGTAAAATGCAAAGGCGGTTGTCCTGTTGTGAACAGGATAATATCGAGATTACCGTTTGTTGTACATGGAACTCTATAAACATCGGTGATATCCAAAACCCTGTCGAATGTCAAATTTGGCGATAAAATTTCAATACAATCCTTTACTTCATTGGCTACCGTATTGGCATTAATGTCACTACCGTTGTTGTAAGAAGTAAAATGATGCACGATTCTGAAAGTACCGTTAAAAATAAAATTCAAGTTAGTAATATTGTTTTGCAACGGTATTCCGGTAGTGGAATCGGGTACCGAATTAGGCGTATAGGCTATTTCAGTTTCCGGATGTCCCCATATATCATTATCAACATCCAATAATTTTTGTAACCAAAATGTTTCAGTTCCGGTTAAGTTACTTGAAATAGCCAATGGCACATCAAAAGAACCACAACCAACAATTAGTGAAAAAGCACTGTTGGTGACGGTATATCCTTGAACGTTTATAGTAATGGAATTGGTAAAACCGCAACTGTCAGTAGTATTGAAAACATAATTCCCGGAAGGAAGGTTATTGAGATAAAGCTTACCCGAAGACACTATATGGTTTGATACGTTATAGGGCAAAGCAAACGGAAAACCGGCAGGTGCATTACTAATGATTACTGTATTCAAACTTCCATTGTTACTGCTGATTTCTACTGAACCGGTTCCGCGGTCGCATCCGGGTAATACATTGGAAGCAACTCCTAAATCTTCATAAGGGGAAACAGTAACAGTTAGTCCTTCCAAAATATTACCGCACTCATCAGTTAGGGTCAAGGTATAATCTCCAAATGGTACCGGGTCAATCACTAGAACGCCACCGCCATTGATTAAGGCTGAAACGTCATGTGGTATCGGAAATGGGTATGCTGTTGGCGCAGCTGTTACGGTGGCCGCTATGATTTCATTGGGAGAAACAAAAGCAATAATTTGTCCGTCATTTGAATTACAACCGCGGTTGTTTCCAACCACATTCGGTTGAGGCGGTTCGGATTCGACTTCAAATTCAAAGGTAGTGGTTTTGCCACAGGAGTCGGTTACGGTTACGGTGTAGTCACCAACGGGCACGGGTTGTGTTTGGCTTCCGAATACTTGGGCAGCTTGGGTAAAAGGTCCGGGATAGCTACTATTGAAAACTGCAGGGTCAAAACCTGCCGGAGCGACATCAAAATTCAAAGTAAATGCCCCTATGTTATTGACAGTGGTTAATATAAAATAATGTTGGTCGCATTCTAAATCTTGAACGCTGGCATCTAAAAGAATATCATTGGCTACAGCAAAATTAAAAGGATAGATGTCGCCACAAGCATCGGTAATACTGATTTGGTAGGGATAACTCTGGTTGATGAAAAAAGGTAAGGTTTGGGTTAATACTTCCGAAGTTGGATTGCCGGAGCTTAAAACAATGGTTCTGTTTTCGGTGGTTCCGCCCGGTAAATAAAGCGTGTACTGAATATTTAAAGGATAGGCAATTACAGTGCCCGGAGCCGGACTTATGGTATTAGAAGCAATGATAGCAGTACAAGAAGGAGGAACTGTGTCGGTAAAATTTGGTGCTGTAATATTTAACCCTTCGGGATTGTTGTCAACTACAAAAGTTTGTACCAATGTATTTCCGCAATCATCAATTACTTTAATACGGTAAACACCGGGAGTCAATCCGGAAAACGTATTAGAAGATTGGGGCGGAAATGTTACAGGCCCCGAGAAAATCTCAAAAAAAGCAGCAGTTCCAGAGGTAACAGTGACCACTGCATTACTATTGTCGGAACAAGCCTCATTAGTGACTTGTACACTATAATTCAGTGGGGTTACAGAGCTGTTAATAATCACATCGGTTTCCTGAGTAGTGGTTGTACTGCCTACCGTTTCTTTCACCACGATGTGATAGCTTCCGGCGGTGAGTCCATTAATTACATTTGAAGTAGAAGAAGCGAAAGGTGTGGTAAGATCGGGTAACAGATAAACCACATAAACAATGGATCCGGCAGGATCGGGATTGCTCACATTAATGATAATGGTTCCGTTACCGGCACAAGTTTCTTGAGTTGTGGTTACAGTAATAGTAAAGCTAAAACCTGCTGTTGGGCAAAGCAAGAGCAACACTAGAGCTAATCTGTAAAACCATTTTTTCATAAAATTCTTTAACCGAAATAATTAAGATTAATGCTGATTTATAGGGAATTGGGCATTAAAAGTATGAAATTTACATGGATATTGAAAAGACAGATTAGTATTTTATGTTTTTTTATCGGATTCTATAATTCTTAAAGATGCCCAAATACTGTGAAATTCAGCTGCAATTTTTTGATTCTGCCCGCCATTTGTAACTAAATCATTATTTTTTTTCCAAGGAGCTTGCGTAAATTTCTCTTTTTATTTCACGGTTTATTATCGACTTCATCCGAAGTGTTTTCATGGAAGGTTTGATAATGTGATGTTTCCAACGATGTCCTAAATAGGATAGTTTTTTACCACGGATGATGGTGTACACTACCATACTCGTGACAATGATGAGTAGAATAGGCTCGTTATTTTTTCCGGAAATCATCATGCTTTTACAAGTGTAAATTTTTTAGGATAAGCAAGTTACGATAAAATCGTGGGAAAGATTGGTTTTTTGAATAAAAAAAAACACCTACTTCACAGCAGGTGTTTTTCGATATCACTTTTTTAAATTTATTCTTCCAACAACACTTCCAAAATCTGTATCGCCGCATCACTAATCTTAGTTCCCGGTCCGAAAACCGCAACGGTTCCGGCATCAAACAAGAATTGGTAATCCTGTGCCGGGATAACACCGCCTACAATCACCATTATGTCTTCGCGACCGTATTTTTTTAGTTCTTCGATGACTTGAGGAACTAAGGTTTTGTGTCCGGCAGCCAAAGAAGAAACGCCTAAGATATGCACGTCGTTTTCTACCGCTTGCTTCGCCGCTTCTTCCGGTGTTTGGAATAGTGGTCCGATGTCAACGTCAAAACCTACGTCGGCATAACCGGTAGCTACTACTTTGGCGCCGCGGTCGTGACCGTCTTGTCCCATTTTGGCAATCATAATACGAGGGCGACGACCTTCTTTCTTGGCGAAAGCGTCGGCTAATTGTTTGGCTTTTTCAAAGCTCTCGTCGTTTTTAATTTCTTTACTGTACACGCCGCTAAAACTTCTGATTTGTGCTTTATAGCGTCCGAAAACGGCTTCGAGAGCATCACTGATTTCTCCCAAAGTAGCTCTGTTTCGGGCTGCTTCTACGGCTAAAGATAACAAATTATCGTTTCCGTTTTTCGCACAGTCGGTTAATTGGACCAAACATGCTTGCACTTTGTCGTTGTCACGTGTGGCTTTTATTTTTTGTAATTGCTCAATTTGTTGTTTGCGAACCATTTGGTTATCCACATCCAAAATATGTAACGGATCTTCTTTTTCCAAACGGTATTTGTTAACGCCTACGATAATATCTTGCGAACTGTCGATACGCGCTTGTTTGCGCGCAGCAGCTTCTTCAATTCTCAACTTCGGAATTCCTGCTTCGATGGCTTTGGTCATGCCGCCTAAAGTTTCTACTTCTTGGATTAGTGCCCACGCTTTTTCGGCTATTTCAGCTGTTAAACTTTCTACGTAATAACTGCCTGCCCAAGGATCAACCGTTTTGCAAATCTTAGTTTCTTCTTGTAAAAAGATTTGGGTGTTTCTGGCGATTCTTGCGGAGAAATCGGTTGGTAACGCAATCGCTTCGTCTAAGGCATTGGTGTGTAACGATTGGGTTCCGCCAAAAGCGGCGGCGGCGGCTTCAACAGCAGTTCGAGCCACATTATTAAACGGATCTTGCTCGGTTAAACTCCAACCCGAAGTTTGGCAATGCGTTCTGAGTGCCAATGACTTTTCATCTTTGGGGTTGAACTGTTTTAATAATTTCGCCCATAACATTCTACCGGCTCGCATTTTGGCAATTTCCATAAAATGATTCATCCCAATCGCCCAGAAGAATGAAAGGCGAGGCGCGAACTCATCAATCTTCATTCCGGCAGCTAAACCGGTTCTGATGTATTCTAAACCATCAGCTAAAGTGTAAGCTAATTCAATATCGGCGGTAGCTCCGGCTTCTTGCATGTGGTAACCCGAAATGGAAATCGAGTTGAATTTGGGCATTTTTTTGCTCGTATATTCAAAGATATCGGCTATGATTTTCATCGAAGGTGTTGGCGGATAGATATAAGTATTTCTAACCATGAACTCCTTCAAAATATCGTTT
>NZ_CAMLRU010000121.1 GCF_946482535.1 uncultured Flavobacterium sp. | reverse complement strand
ATTCAATATTGGCATTATAGTCTTTGGCTTGCATATCATATTTCATTAATGATGCAGCTCCTCGAATTCTTAAACCGGCTGTTGAACCGGATAGTTGACCGATGATATTATTTACATTTCCAACATAAATTGCTTTTCCAATATTTTGTCCTAATGGTTTGATAAAACTCAAAGCATTGGATTTAGCATTTTCCATGGCTTTGGCATTCATTAAAAGTTGTAATTTCTTGTCGTCGGAATGCTCTAATTTATCAATGTTTACATTTGAAATATTAATTTCTTCCAAACCGATAAAAACTTTAGCAGTGGTTTTAGTATCGTAAACCAAAATCGAATAAGATTTGGCTTTCTGGATATCGGTTTGTTTCAAGAAGAATTTTTTGTAGTTGCTCATCATGTCTTGCATGGTCACATTTTTTTCGGTATCAATCCCTAATGATTTGAGTTTGATAAGCATTTCGCTTTCCAATTCTTCCACCGATTTTTTGCCTTTCGTATCTTTTTCAGAAATCAGCACATCAATGTAAATGCGATTCGGCGTAACCAAAGTATCGGCTTTGCCTTGTACTTCCAAATAAGGTTTGTCGATAAAGTTTTTTTCTTGACTCAATGCTGTTATGGAAATAAAAAAGGTTGCGAGTAAAATGATTTTTTTCATTGGAAATAAATTAAGATTGATTTAATAGTAAACGAATTTTTATTTGAATTAGTATAAATTGAATCGAAACCCTGTTCGTGTGCATCCAAACAGGGTTTCTTCATCAATCAAAAAAACACCCAACTTAACAAACTATTGTACGGCTTCGACTAAGCGAATAAACTCCGCTTTGTAACCGTCTTCATCATAGGCCAAACCTTCGCGTGCTAATTTTTTAATATCGGCAGAAGATTTGTTGGTCACCAATTTCGAATCTCTTAGTTTCAATCCGAACCAAGCCACAGCGGTGCTGAATTTGAATCCGCTCGATGCCATGTCTAATCCATTTACTTTATTATCAATCACCTGAACCATTTCTATACTTTTGGCGCCATCGGGTTTTTTGTATCGGAATTTGATAGTCGCCAACTCATCATTGAATTTGGTTTTACTCGGTTCCACTTTAGAATATTTCAATTCATCAAAATCAACAAAAAAATCACTTTTGGTGTCAGTCGGAATGATTTCGTATAAAGCTGTTACGGTGTGACCGCTGCCTAATTCACCGGCATCAATAGCATCGTTTTTAAAATCTTCCGGACGTAATTTTCGGTTTTCATAACCAATCAATCGATAAGCTTTGACATGCGCAGGGTTGAACTCGATTTGGATTTTAACATCTTTCGCGATAGCAAACATCGAACCTTTGAATTCTTTCCCCAAAAAGCGATTGGCTTCTTGAATGTTGTCTATGTAAGCGTAATTGCCGTTGCCTTTGTCAGCTAAGGTTTCCAATTTACTGTCTTTGTAATTGCCCATACCATAACCTAAACAGGTTAAGAATACACCCGATTTTCTTTTCTCTTCAATTAAAGTTTGCATGTCTTTATCGGACGAAGCACCAACGTTAAAGTCACCGTCGGTAGCCAAGATTACTCTGTTGTTTCCGCCTTTGATAAAGTTTTCTTCAGCTGTTTTATAGGCCAATGTAATGCCTGCGCCACCGGCTGTACTGCCACCTGATTGTAATTGGTCTAAAGCATCAATGATGGTTTTTTTATTTTTTCCGGAAGTTGGTGGTAAAACCAAACCTGCGGCACCGGCATAGACCACCATGGCGATTTTATCTTCCTCTCTTAATTGAGCTACCAATACTTTCAAAGATTCTTTAACCAAAGGCAACTTGTTCATATCAGTCATAGAACCTGAAACATCGATTAGGAAAACCAAATTGGAAGCCGGCAAGTTATCAGTTGGAATATTTTTGCCTTGCAAACCAATGCGAACCAATTTGTTTTGAGAATTCCAAGGACATTCACTGTATTCGGTATTAATGGAAAATGGATGTTCCCCGGTAGGTTGCGGGTATTGGTATTTAAAGAAATTTACCATTTCTTCTACACGTACTGCATCTTTTGGAACAGTTTGACCACCATTGATAAAACGACGAACATTAGTATAAGAAGCATTATCCACATCAATGGAGAAAGTTGATAAAGGTGCGGATTTCGGACTCTCGAAAGCGTTTTCTACAAAACTTTCGTAGTCTTCATTGTTGGGTTCAACGGCAATTGGCGTAGTGGCTTTGTCAATTTCTTTGATTCTTTTCTTTAACTCTTTATCTGATAAATTTTGTTGTACTCCATTTTTGGTTTTAATTACTACAACGCCGCTTGCCGCTCTGCTGCCATAAACAGAACTGGCTGCAGTATCTTTTAAAACGGTGGCAGAATTAATGTCATTGGGATTGAGTTTTCTGAAATCTTCCTCTTTAACCGGAACGCCGTCTATCACATACAAAGGTTTTGTGCTTGTGTTAAGGGTTGAAACACCACGAATCAGTGTTGGTTGATTCTCATTCTCAGCCTTTTTCTTGAATACGATAGCTTTTTTAGTGTTAAATCCATAGGCTATACTTTGGTCTGCTACCGTTGTTTGTGCAACGCTTGATTTCCTTTTTGGAGTAGCGCGATAACCGTCGATCACCACTTCACTTAAATGAACACCATCTTCGAGTATAACATTAATCGTATTTGATTTTCCGACTATTTGAGTTTTACTATTGTAACCGGTGAAGCTGAAAACCAAGGTTTCACCTTCTTTAGCCAGAATAGCATATTTACCGTCAAAATTGGTTTGAGCGGCACGCGTGGTTCCTTTAACCACTACATTAGCACCCGGTAATGGTCCGGTTCTATCGCTAACGGTTCCGGTAATGGTTTTCTCTTGTCCGAAACTTAGGAAAGTTATGAGCATAGCAATTCCTAATGAAAACTTTTTAAAATTTTTCATGACGTTGGTTTTTATAAGATTAGACTAATTTATTTGCGCTTTTTCTCCTTTGGTTTTCCGTTTTTGGTGGAGATAATAACGACGCCTTTTTTGCCCTTGGCACCATATACAGAAGTCGCCTTTTCATCCTGCAGTATAGAAATGGAATCGATTTCTTGTTCGTTTAACGGTGAGTATGGACTGGTTGGATTGGGTCCGAATAATTCTTGCTCGGTATATTCAACCCCATTGATAATATACAACGGATCGGGAAGCTCAACGATGGATTCAATTTCATCCATTTCGACTTTTTTTACCGTTTGTTTATTGGTTTCTAAATTGTCATAAACCAGAAGAGGTTTTTCTTTTTTGGTATTGGAGACTTTGTTCTCTTTAGCAATAAAAAGTTCCATGTCTTTTGATCTAGCCGGAGCAGCTTCAAACTTATTACTTTTAACATAGCCGTAATTGTTTATTGAAGCCATATTAGAGATTGATTTCACTCCTTTGTTAATACTATCACTGCTAATTATTTCTTCCGCTTTAGGCGATTCTATTACGGCTACATCTGTTTGAGAAATGATTTGTTTTTCCAAAATTTGTTCCGCTCCTTCTTTGATAGCCGGATTAACGGTTTCTGAAGTAACTACAGCTTCCTCAATTGGTGGAGTTATCTTTTGAACAGTATCTTTTTCAACAATGATGTCGTTAGATTGTATAGTAGGCTCTTCATTTTTTAAAAATTGGTAACCAATTGATAACCCTAATAAAACGGAAGCAGCCACTGCCCATTTTTTCCAAAGGCGGGTTTCTTTTTTGAGTACTTTTTGATCCAATTTTCCTTCGACGCGTTGCCAGACTTGCTCCATCGAAGCAAATTCGGGCGACTCGGCGTTGTCGGCGGCTTTTTTGAATTGGTTAAAAATATCTTGATTTTCCATGATTACTTTGCTTTTTGATAATAAAGATTGTTGATTAAATCTTTCAACTTGGTTTTGGCGACATTCAATTGTGATTTCGAAGTACCTTCCGAAATGTTGAGCATTGCCGCAATTTCTTTGTGACCGTAACCTTCAATGACAAACAAATTGAAGATGGTTTTACAGCCATCGGGAATTAAGTTGAGCAAGTTGAGCAAATCTTCTTCTTCCAATGGCGTTTCCTGAGCGCTTTGCGGTTGGATACTAAAAGATGTTTCCTCTAAATACAGATTGAAATTCACGTTGCGCTTTAATTGTAGCAAACATTGGTTCACCGTAATTTTTCGTGCCCAGGCTTCGAAGGCACCGACTTCTTTTAATTGGTCGAGCTTGGTAAAGATGGTGTAAAAAGCATCCGCCAATACTTCTTCAATTTCTTCTTCCTTTTTTAAATACCGTTTGCAGGTTCGGTATAACTTAGGCGACAAGTACTCGTACACTTGCCGCTGCGCGTCCCGTTGCATTTTTTTACAGGCTGATATGAGTGTTTCGTTTATCACTATGGGTGTCTTTATAGGTAAAGAGGTTGGTTTTGTAAAAAAGGTTGGGACGAGGTGAAAAAAAAGTTGGGAGTTTGGAGTTTTTAGTTTGGAGTTTTTAGTTTTAAAAGATAAATATCGGATTCCAATACGTCCGAATCCGTGTCTTCGCAAAGGAGGAATTCAATTTCGGTTTCGGATTGTTTGTATAACGTTAGGCCTTCGAATTTGTTTTTATCGCTGATTTGAACGGAACCGGTGAGTGTCATGGTTTTTAAATCGATGGTGCCGATGATACTGCCTAAAACTTCTCCGTCGAGATAGGTTGACGTTGTGTCTTCTGCGGAAGCTAAGAAATAAATGGTATCGTTAACCAAAACCGCATCGGTGAAAGTGGCCGGAACGTTTTTGATTTTGGGTAAGTCAAATGGGAAGAATTTGAACTGTTGGTTTTCACCATTGTCGTTGGCGTAAATAATACCGTTTTTTCCTTGAGTTCCGTTGCCTCTTTGAAAAAGGTAAATGTATTCCTCAGCGATTATTACACCTTCAATATTTAATTCGTCATCACCGATATTATATTCCCTTTTGATTTTCATAAAAATATCGGTAATGTCTTTTTCTTTGACTTTTCCTGACATGGTTTTGTATTTAACCATTCGATTTCTGTTTTCAGTCGAGCCTGATCCCAGAATCATTAAATCATTTCCTTTTAGTGCGATGGCTTCAAAATCGGGTTTGTCTTTTTTGGCGATGTTGTCTTGAGCGTTTTCGACTAAAGCGATTTTGTTTAGCTTTTCTGTCGGAATCGAATATTCGTAGAGAAAAGTACTGTTGTCTGAAATAAGATAAAGTTTGTCGTTGTGATACACCAAACCGGAAGCCGAACCGATACCGATGATTTTAAAGAGTAGTGAAAGTTGAAATTTTTCCATATTTGAAATTAAAAGGAGGACAGCCAGTGGCTGTCAGGTATTTTGTTTTAGTAAAACGAATCACTAGCCCCGATTGCAATGGCATCCTTTTGCCTCGTTTTTGAACGAGGCAAAAGATAGAATGGAAAGCGGGAAACAGCTCCTAAATTATTATATTTACAAATATAAACATTGAACGTATGAAAAACATCAATCCTGAAGATTTTAGAGTCAAGGGCAAAATTGATTTGTCGAAGTTGCCAACCCGATTGGCTATTGACACCGATAAAGCTGAAGAAGAATTGGCTTTAGATAAGGTCCAAATGAAGTTGAGCAAGAAACAAGATGCGATGTATGCGCACAACCGACATGCGTTTTTGATTTGTCTTCAAGGCATGGATACCAGCGGGAAAGACAGTTTGATTCGCGAAGTGTTTAAAGAATTCAATCCGCGCGGCGTGGTGATTCACAGTTTCAAAACGCCGAATTCGACCGAGTTGGAGCACGATTATTTGTGGCGCCATTATTTGGCTTTGCCCGAAAAAGGAAAATTTGCGGTGTTCAATCGAACGCATTATGAAAATGTGTTGGTCACGCGTGTACATCCCGAATATATATTATTTGAAAATTTGCCCGGCATTGAAAAAGTGGAAGACATTACGCCGCAATTTTGGGAAAATAGAATGGAGCAAATCAATAATTTTGAAAAGCACATTGCGCAAAACGGCACTACGATTTTGAAGTTTTATTTCCACATGAGCAAAGAGGAGCAAAGGCTTCGTTTGTTGAAACGCTTGGAAAATCCGGAAGACAATTGGAAATTTTCGACCGGTGATTTGAAAGAGCGCGAGCGCTGGGACGATTATATGAAATACTACGAAGACGCGATTAACAACACCAATAAAGAACATGCGCCTTGGTATGTAATTCCGGCCGATGACAAAGGTGTGGCACGATATATTGTGGCGCAAACCATTTGGGAAAAATTGGAATCTTTGACCGATATTACCGAACCCGAATTAGACCCGAAAGTAAAAGCAAATATTGATGTCTATCGCGAGCAATTAAAAGGGTAAAACGTACTATCTTTGCCCACTCAAAAAAAGCAAAGTGAATTTAGCCCAATACACCAAAGAATTTCGATACAACATGCAACTGGCTTACCCTGTGATTTTGGGTATGGTTGGGCATACGTTGATTGGTATAGTCGATAATATTATGGTGGGGAAATTGGGCAGTACCGAATTGGCGGCCGTTTCCTTAGGCAACAGTTTGATTTTTGTGGCGATGTCTATCGGAATCGGATTTTCTACCGCCATTACGCCGATTGTGGCCGAAGCCGATGCGGAAAAAGACACGGGTAAAATTCGTTCAGCTTTTCACCATGGTTTGTTTTTGTGTACCATTTTGGGTTTTATGTTGTTTGGTTTAGTGGTTTTGGCCCAACCGATAATGGAGTTGTTGCACCAACCTAAGGAAGTGATTGTATTGGCCAAACCGTTTCTGACATGGGTTGCTTTTTCATTAGTTCCACTTATTATTTACCAAGGTTACAAACAGTTTGCTGACGGCTTATCGATGACTAAGATTTCGATGTATGCCATAATTATGGCGAATATTTTGCACGTGATTATCAACTATTTGTTGATTTACGGGATTTGGTTTTTTCCTAAAATGGGGATTATTGGCGCGGCTTTGGGAACAGTGATTTCCAGAATTGCGATGGTAGTTTTTATGCATATTATTTTGTCGCGAAAAGAAAAGCTGAAACCATATTTTCAAAATTTTAGTTTTGAGCAGATAAAGAAAGCTACAATCAAAAAAATTGTCAGTTTGGGCTTGCCTTCAGCCATGCAAATGTTGTTCGAAGTCGTGTTGTTTACAGCGGCCATATGGTTGTGTGGCAGTATTGGGAAAACGAGTCAGGCCGCGAATCAAATTGCGCTGAGTTTGGCCTCTTTGACTTTTATGTTTGCCATGGGATTGAGTGTGGTTTCGATGATTAGAATCAGTAACCAAAAAGGATTAGGTGATTACAAGCAGCTGATAGTCGTTGGACGTTCCATCTTTTTATTAGCGATTATCATTGAAATTCTCTTTGCCGTAATGTTTGTGGCTCTGCACCAAATTTTACCGTATTTGTTTCTCAACATGGACAATAAAATGCAGTTGTTAGACAACGGCGAAGTGATTGCGATAGCGTCTAAATTACTTTTAGTAGCGGCTGTTTTCCAAATTTCTGATGGTATTCAGGTCGTGGTGCTTGGTGCCTTGCGCGGCTTGCAAGATGTGAAAGTTCCGATGTATATTACCTTTGTTGCGTATTGGGTTGTGGGTTTCCCGATTTCCTATTATTTGGGATTAAAAACCAATTTGGGTGCCGTAGGTGTTTGGATCGGATTGTTGGGCGGATTAACAGCGGCCGCATTATTTTTGTATCTTCGTTTTCATTATTTAACCAAGAAGTTGTTGAAGCAAAATTCATAACTCATAACTCATAACTCATAACTCATAACTCAAAAATGGAATTACCAAAATTCGTACTCGCAGATAACTCCGATTACCCGGATGATATTTTTGTCATTCACCTTGATTTCCCTCGCTTTATCATCAATTTGAAAGACGATGAGGTTGAGTTTATGGAAGATTTAGAAGGTGAAGATGAAACCGAATTAGAAGCC
>NZ_CAMLRU010000120.1 GCF_946482535.1 uncultured Flavobacterium sp. | reverse complement strand
AATGCATGAAAACCACTAATAATGATGA
This sequence comes from uncultured Flavobacterium sp., assembly GCF_946482535.1. The sequence goes on along the minus strand of NZ_CAMLRU010000120.1, from coordinate 8,073 downwards.
TTTCTTCGCTTCACTAACCAAGCATGAAAATCATTTCAACGAATTATTAAAAGAAGCCAAAGCTAAAGAATCCCGCATCAAATTTGTAGCGAGTTTTGATAATGGCAAAGCTTCCGTAGGCTTGCAATTTATCCCGAAAGAAAGTCCGTTCTACAATTTAGAAGGTAAAGACAATATCGTCGAATTTTACACCGATCGCTACGTCGACCAACCACTAATTATTAAAGGTGCAGGAGCAGGAGCAGCAGTAACAGCATCAGGAATTTTTGCGGATGTGATTCGAATTGGAAATGTATAATAACGTTAAGACGCGATGCATCGCGTCTCTAATGAAAAACAAAAAATGAACGAAATAAAAATATTCTGCCCTGCCACCATCGCCAATCTCAACTGTGGGTTTGACGTGTTAGGTTTGTGTTTAGAAGGTATTGGTGACGAAATGGTGATTCGGAAAACAGCCGAGAAAGGCATTCGCATAACCAAGATAACCGGTGCCGATTTACCCTTGGAAATCGAGAAAAATGTAGCCGGTGTAGCCGCTTTGGCTATAGTAAATGCAGCCAATTCGGATTGCGGATTCGAAATAGAAATCTACAAAAAAATCAAAGCCGGAAGCGGTATAGGTAGTTCTTCTGCCAGTGCGGCCGGAGCGGTTTTTGGGATTAATGAATTGCTAGGCCAACCCTTTTTGCGTCATCAATTAGTTGATTTTGCGATGAAAGGCGAAGCCTTAGCCAGTGGTTGTGAGCATGCCGATAATGTGGCACCATGCGTGTTAGGCGGATTCACTTTGGTTCGAGGCTACAATCCTTTGGATGTAATTAAAATTGAAAGTCCGAGCGAACTATACGCCGTAGTCCTACATCCGCAAATCGAACTCAAAACTTCCGACTCCAGAGCGGTGCTACCAAATATTGTTCCGCTTAAAGATGCCATTACCCAATGGGGAAATTTAGGCGGATTCATAGCCGGATTATACACAAGCGATTATTCTTTACTGAGCCGTTCTTTGCAAGATGTAATCATTGAGCCGCATCGTCAAAAACTCATTCCGGGATTTGAAAATGTCAAAAACGCCGCTATGGATGCCGGTGCTTTAGGTAGCGGGATTTCGGGTGCCGGGCCATCGATATTTGCACTGTGTAAAGGCCAAGACAAAGCAGAGAGAGTAGCTTACGCGATGAGCAGCAGTTATCTTGAACTTGGCATTGCTTTCGACATGCACCTATCTAAAATAAATGACGAGGGAGTGAAAGTAATTAGAAATTAGGAATTACGAATTAGAAATTATGCAATATTTCAGTTTAAATAAAAATGCTCCCAGAGTGAGCTTTCAAGAAGCGGTAGTGCAAGGATTGGCGCCTGACAGAGGCTTATACTTTCCGGAAACCATCACTCCTTTACCCCATTCATTTTTTAAAAACATCGAAAGTCTTTCCGAGGAAGAAATCGCTTTTGAAGCCATCAAACAATTTGTAGGCGATGAAATCCCGGAAACCGAACTCAAACGCATCATAGCTGAAACGCTTTGCTTTGATTTCCCTTGTGTTTCGGTGGAAAAAGACATTTTTTCATTAGAACTTTTTCACGGACCAACTATGGCTTTTAAAGATGTTGGTGCCCGATTCATGTCGAGATGCTTGAGTTATTTTATCCGCAACGACGACAAAAAAGTAACAGTATTGGTTGCTACTTCGGGTGATACCGGTGGTGCTGTGGCGAGCGGATTTTTGGGCGCAAAAGGCGTTGAAGTTGTTATACTTTATCCTTCAGGTAAAGTTAGTGAAATACAAGAACGTCAACTAACTACGTTAGGAAAAAACATAAAAGCTTTAGAAGTCGACGGTGTTTTTGACGATTGTCAGGATATGGTTAAAATGGCCTTTTTAGATAGTAGTTTAAAACACAAAAATCTAACCTCAGCCAACTCAATCAACATTGCTCGTTGGTTGCCACAAATGTTTTATATTTTCTTCGCTTACAAACAATTGAAGAAATACGACAAGCCAATTATTCTTTCGTGCCCAAGTGGGAATTTCGGGAATATTTGCGCCGGAATTATGGCCAAACGATTGGGCTTACCTATCGAACATTTTGTGGCTTCAACTAATGCCAATGATACTGTACCAAGGTTTTTAGAAAAAGGAAATTACGAACCCAAACCTTCAATAGCTACCATTTCCAATGCTATGGATGTTGGTAATCCGAGTAATTTTATTCGGATTCAGCAGCTGTACCGATTTGATGTAAAAGAATTTGAGAAAGACTTTTCCTCCTATTCTTTTTCCGATGCTGAAACTGAAATCGCCATTAAAGACATTTACCACCGAACGCAATACATAGCCGAACCACACGGTGCCGTAGGTTATTTGGGATTGAAAAAAGAAATGGCCAAACATCCAAATAGTATTGGCATCTTCCTGGAAACCGCTCATCCGATTAAGTTTTTGGATGTGGTTGAACCTTTATTGGATTTAAAATTACCCATTCCAAAACAAATTGAAAGCGTTCTGGAAAAAGAAAAGGTTTCGGTAAAGATTAAGACTTACGAAGAGCTCAAACAATTTTTGGATTGATTTTTTTTACATTTGCTTAAAATCCATTCTATGAAAAAAATTACTGCTCTATTTGCTCTATTGCTAATCGTTTCTGCTTGCGGCGTTCGCCAAACAAGGGACATGTTGACTTCCGGTGATTACGATGGTGCGATTCAAAATGCCGTTGAAGGCTTGCGCGGGAACAAAAATGCCAAAGGTAAACAAGATTACGTTTACCTACTCGAAGAAGCTTTTGCCAAAGCCAAAGAGCGTGATTTACGGAATATTGAAGCCTGGTTTAAAGATGCCAATCCACAGAATTTAGAAAAAATATACGATACCTACGTACAACTCAACGCACGTCAAGAGCGCATTCGACCAATATTACCGGTTCGTTTAATAAAAGAAGGTCGAGAAGCTATTTTCCCTTTTGATGATTATTCGGATCAAATTGTAAGCAGTAAAAATGCTTTGGCCAAATATCTATACAACAACTCGAAAGCGCTATTGGCCAACAAAGACAAAATGGTGGTGCGTCGTGCTTATGATGATTTAGTGTATTTACAAAATTTGAGTCCGGGATTCAAAGACACCGACAAACTTATAGAAGAAGCGCGTCTCAAAGGAACCGATTTTGTGAGCGTTTATACCAAGAACGAAACCAATATGGTGATTCCTATTCGCTTGGAAAACGATTTGTTGGATTTCAGTACTTACGGGTTAAACGACAAATGGACGGTTTACCACAGCAATCGCGTAAAAGGAATCAATTACGATTATGGCTTGGTGGTAAATTTCCGCCAAATCAACATCTCACCCGAACAAATTAAAGAGCGAGAATTGCAAAAAGAAAAACTGATAAAAGTCGGCTTAAAAAATTTAATTGACGCTAACGGCAATGTCGTAAAAGACAGTTTAGGTAATAATGTAAAAATAGACGATATGCGCACCGTTCGTGCTACCATTTACGAGTTCTCTCAATTTAAAGCTTGTCAAGTGACTGCTAAAGTAGATTACATCGATTTCAATACCAATCAATTATTGCAAACGTTTCCCTTATCGAGCGAATTTACATTTAACTATATGTACGCCAAATACCGCGGAGACAAACGCGCATGTGAGCAGGATTATTTTCAATATTTCGACCGAAGAGCTGTGCCGTTTCCCTCTAACGAGCAAATGGTATTTGACACCGGAAACGATTTAAAAGCCAAACTAAAAGACATCATCACCCGAAACCGATTCAGGAGATAAATAGAAAAGCCGTCAAAATTGACGGCTTTTTTTATTGCAAAGTTGTTGTTAGACAAAATCAACCAACTTAGTAGCATCTATGCTTTCATGCGAACGATCGTAAACGGCCTTGCCGTCTTTAATCACTATCAACTGAGGCGATTGGTGGTAAACGCCGAAGCGGTTGGCAATTTCGTTTGAGATATCACGGTGTTCCAATAAATCTAAATAGTACGGCACTACTTTTCCTTCCAAATCAAACTCTTGCTCAAACTGACGCAACGCCATGCGACTGATGCTGCAACGCGTACTATGTTTAAAAATCACTATCGGTTTCTCAGTCGATTCGTTTACCATTTCGTTCAGCTGACCCAAATCGGTCAACTCACGCCAAGCCATTTTGCTTTCTTTTTCAAATTCTCCTGAACCACCAAACATATTTTTAAATAAACTCATAAATCTTTTTACTTATCCCTTTTAACTTTTCCCTTTTCCCCTTTCCCTCATTTTCAAGCCATAACGTCATTACAAACGCCAAACTGTCTTCTTCAACCACAAAGATAACCAAAAAAATCAGCCATTTTGTCGGCTTAAATGCATTGGAATATAAATTGACGACAACATTCTGAAGTTTTCAAAACTTTTATTCCAAACAACAACACAAAGGAGAACAATATTATGAACACAAACAATTTTACGATTAAATCACAAGAGGCCATTCAGCAAGCGCAACAAATTGCTCAAGGCTTCGGTCACCAACAAATCGAGAACGAGCATATCATCAAAGGTATCTTGGAAGTCGATGAAAATGTGACGCCCTTTATACTAAAGAAACTCAATGTGAATGTTGAGTTATTTAAAAAAATACTCGACAGCACTTTGCTAAGTTTTCCGAAAGTTTCGGGTGGCGATATTTTACTGTCTCGTGAAGCATCAACGGCATTGACTGAAGCGAATATCATCGCCAAAAAAATGAACGACGAATACGTTTCGATTGAACATTTGCTATTGGCTATTTTTAAATCGAAGAGTAAAGTCGCCCAAATCTTAAAAGACCAAGGCGTAACTTACAACGGTTTGGAAGCAGCCATAGCCGAAATTCGCAAAGGCGAAAGAGTGACCTCAGCTTCTGCTGAAGAAACATACAATTCATTGAACAAATACGCCAAAAACCTCAACGAATTAGCAAAAACAGGCAAACTCGACCCGGTTATCGGTCGCGATGAAGAAATCAGACGCGTGTTGCAAATCTTAACCCGTCGTACTAAAAACAATCCAATGTTGGTGGGTGAACCCGGCGTGGGTAAAACCGCTATAGCTGAAGGTTTGGCACACCGTATTGTAGACGGCGACGTTCCTGAAAATCTAAAAGACAAAATCGTGTACTCGCTCGATATGGGGGCGCTGATTGCCGGTGCCAAGTACAAAGGAGAATTTGAAGAACGACTGAAATCGGTCGTGAAAGAAGTGACTTCTGCCGAAGGTGATATCGTTTTATTCATTGACGAAATCCATACGTTGGTTGGAGCCGGCGGTGGCGAAGGTGCGATGGATGCGGCTAACATTTTAAAACCGGCTTTGGCTCGTGGAGAACTGAGAGCTATCGGTGCCACAACTTTAGACGAATACCAAAAATACTTCGAGAAAGACAAAGCTTTGGAGCGTCGTTTCCAAAAAGTAATGGTAGACGAACCCGATACCGAAAGTGCCATTTCTATCTTGCGAGGTATTAAAGAGAAATACGAAACCCATCACAAAGTACGCATCAAAGACGATGCGATTATAGCTGCAGTAGAATTATCGCAACGTTATATCACGAATCGTTTCTTACCGGATAAAGCGATTGACTTGATGGACGAAGCGGCTTCTAAATTGCGTATGGAAATCAATTCCAAACCCGAAGAACTCGACGTATTGGACAGAAAGATCATGCAATTGGAAATCGAGATTGAAGCCATCAAACGCGAAAATGATGAAGTGAAATTGAAATCACTAGGTTTAGATTTGGCCAACTTAAAAGAAGAACGAAACGAAATCTTTACCAAATGGAAATCAGAGAAAGATGTCGTAGATAATATTCAAACCGTCAAACAAGAAATCGAAGATTTTAAATTGGAAGCCGAACGTGCCGAGCGCGACGGTGATTACGGCAAAGTAGCTGAGATTCGCTACGGAAAAATAAAAGAAGCTCAAGAACGATTGGAAACTCTGCAAACGCAATTGGCCGAAAACCAAGCCGGAAGTTCTTTAATTAAAGAAGAAGTGACTCGCGAAGACATAGCCGAAGTAGTAGCCAAATGGACCGGCGTTCCGGTAACCAAAATGCTCCAAGGGGAAAGAGAAAAACTATTGCGTCTCGAAGACGAATTACACCACAGAGTGGTCGGACAAGAAGAAGCTATTGAAGCCATTAGTGATGCCGTACGAAGAAGTCGTGCCGGATTACAAGATATGAAAAAACCGATTGGTACTTTCCTATTCCTAGGAACTACCGGTGTCGGTAAAACCGAATTGGCGAAAGCTTTGGCCGAATATTTATTCGACGACGAAAACGCCATGACCCGTATCGATATGAGCGAATACCAAGAACGCCACAGTGTGAGCCGATTGGTAGGTGCGCCTCCGGGCTATGTGGGTTACGATGAAGGCGGACAATTGACCGAAGCCGTGAGAAGAAAACCTTACTCTGTTATCTTGTTGGACGAAATTGAAAAAGCGCATCCGGATACCTTTAACATCTTGTTGCAAGTATTGGATGAAGGGCGATTGACAGACAACAAAGGACGTTTGGCCGATTTTAAAAATACGATTATTATCATGACATCCAACATGGGAAGTCACATCATACAAGAGAAGTTTGAAAACTTAAAAGGCGGAGTTGAAGCCGCTACGGAAGCCGCCAAAACAGAAGTGTTAGGGTTGTTGAAACAAACGGTTCGTCCGGAGTTCATTAACCGTATCGATGAAATTGTGATGTTCACGCCATTGACCGAAGCCAACATCAAACAAATTGTTGGATTACAGTTGCAAAGTGTGACCAAAATGCTGGCACACCAAAACATTACAATGGATGCTACACCGGAAGCCATTGCGTATTTAGCGGAAAAAGGATACGATCCGCAGTTTGGCGCCCGACCGGTAAAACGTGTCATCCAGCGCGAAGTGTTGAATCAATTGTCTAAGGAAATCTTAGCGGGTAAAGTGACTACAGAAAGTATCATCTTATTGGATTGTTTTGACGGTCAGTTGGTATTCCGCAACCAAGGAGAATTGGTGGGTGAGAAATAAGAAGAATATAGAAACCGGGATTAGTAATTTTATTTTAATAGACTTTTCCCTTTTAACTTAAATTAGGTTGGTTTTAGTTTGGATGAAAAACCTCGATAGTTGTAATGATTATGGGGGTTTTCCTTTTGTAGATAGGAAAATGTTTAAACCAATCTTGTAATGGTATTACCCATCAAATAATTATTCAAAAGAAGTAATAGACAAAATATTTCACTGTTTTATGGAAAGCTCTTTAGAATTATAAACAGCTGTTCTCCGCGCTACCATACTATTTCATTCTGTATAATTTTTACACCTTTCGCCTTGAATGTACATTTTAAGGCTGTTAAAATGAATTGTAAAAGGCACTGCTTTCCAATGAGCTTCATCATCATTTTCGGGGTTAGTGTACAAATACCAAAGCGTATATGCCTCATTATCAAACCCTTTTTCAAATATTGGTTCTCCGGCTTCATTGCACTCAAAGCCCCAAGTTACCGCTTTTTTAGGTTGCTCGTGCAATTGGTACATTCCGGTGCCGTTACTGTTTAATTCTACTGTAGGTTCAGCACCATTAAAAAAATAAGTCCCGGTAACAGAGTAACCGATATCAGTGGTAAGATAATGAATACCGTCTTTGGCTTCAATTTTAGTCTGAGCAAAAGTGTTGGCCAAAAACACCAACCAAACAACAAGGATTGAATTTATTGACTTCATGTGTTACAGATTTACTTTGAAATAAAAATAAAAACTATTCAAAGTCGTTCATCGTTGCGATACAATTAGTTATGAACACTTTAAACAAACAAATGTTTATTTCTTTGACAAACATCAGCTATCTTACCTTGTCTATTTTGATCATTTTTTAAAAAAAAATAACTTTTTGAGGTAGGGTTTCAGACTTTAGATTTGTTTCTAACCAAAATCAAAAACTTAAAAGGTATGAAAAAATTAAAAAATTTATTGGGGATTATCACATTGATAATCGTATTGGCTTCGTGCTCAAATGACAACGGCAGTGCAGAAAACACCTTAA
>NZ_CAMLRU010000119.1 GCF_946482535.1 uncultured Flavobacterium sp. | reverse complement strand
GTTCTTCCGGCAGAAAGACGCACTTGGGTTTCCGGCATAACGATACGAGTGGTAGCCACCATTCGAATCATTTCCCATATTTCAACCGGTTTTTCGTTTTCCATCGGTGTCCCTTCAACGGCTACTAAGGCGTTAATCGGTACGGATTCCGGTTGCGGATTTAAGGTAGATAAAGCCACTAACATTCCGGCTCTGTCTTCAATGCTTTCTCCCATTCCGATGATACCGCCGCTACAAACGGTCACGTTGGTTTTGCGAACGTTTTCTATGGTTTGCAAACGGTCTTCAAAACCGCGGGTTGAAATCACTTCTTTATAATAATCTTCCGAAGTATCTAAGTTGTGGTTGTAGGCGTATAAACCGGCTTCTGCCAATCTTTTGGCTTGGTTTTCGGTTAACATGCCGAGCGTACAACATACTTCCATATCCAATTTGTTGATGGTTCTCACCATTTCCAATACTTGGTCAAACTCTTCACCGTCTTTAACATTACGCCAAGCAGCGCCCATACAAACTCTGGAAGAACCGTTAGATTTAGCTCTCAAGGCTTGTGCTTTTACCTGACTTACGGTCATTAAATCGTTGCCTTCGATGTTAGTGTGGTAACGCGCCGCTTGCGGGCAATAACCACAATCTTCGGGACAACCGCCGGTTTTGATGGAAAGTAAGGTGGAAACCTGAACCACATTAGGATCATGGTGTTCGCGGTGAATGGTGGCTGCTTCGTAAAGCAAATCCATTAAAGGTTTATTGTATATGGCGATGATTTCTTCTTTGGTCCAATTGTGTTTTGTAATGCTCATAGTAACATTTTATATTGCCCCAAAAGTAGTCAATTTGTCTTTAAGTTACAATTTGAAAAAAATAAAAGCAATAGGTTAATCTTGTGCTGCCGTTTTATTCCTGAAAAGCTGCATCGCAATAAAAACGACAATCACACCGGAAGCAATTCCTTCAAAGAGCAACCCAAAGGCATATTCATTAGCCGTTGGATTACCGCCGAAAAGAAATTCTCCGGAAAGATTTTTGACATACTCATCACCGCCACGGGCATAAATATAAGTGACCAAACCTACAACACTGAGTAAAACTCCCGTAATGGCTGTAGTACCTGCGGAAAGTAAATTAGAGACGTAGCCTGTTTTGCCTTCTTTAAAGTTGGATTGCAATGTTCGGCTTACTCCATAATATACAAAGGCAGCATTGAGCATTCTGAGGTAAATGACTTTAGATAAACCGAAAAACTCCATGATTAAAAAATAAAAGGCGATTCCGGCAAAGATTAGGATTCCGTTGACAAATTCTTTAGGTAGTTTCATGACGATAGGTTTTAAATGGACAATTAAAACAAGTCTATCAAATTTAAGAAATTATCTTTAAAAGGATAATATTTTAACAGAAAACATAGTTTTCGTTAAACAAATCAAGTATGTTGGTCAATTATTTACAGTTGGCTAATGTAGGATAGCGCAGTTTGTTTGTCGAGCGCCAACTGGTTTTTGAGTGCGTCGAGCGAGTCGAATTTTTGTTCGTTTCGCATTCTTTTGAGTAAGGCCACCGTGACGTTTTGACCATAAATATCTTCGTTAAAATCGAATAAATTGATTTCAATGGTTTGGGTAATTCCGTCTACGGTAGGGCGATTTCCGATATTCATCATGCCGTAAATCGTTTGTTGGTTGACCAGGCATTTGGCCACATAAACGCCATTTTGAGGAATCAGTTTGTAGTCTTCTTCGATTTGAATATTGGCCGTTGGATAACCTATTGTTCTGCCCAATTGTTGCCCTTTAGTAACGGTTCCGGTCATGGAATATTCGTAACCCAAATAGTCGTTGGCCAATTCTATCTGACCTTCGGATAAAGCCGCTCTGATTTTGGTGGAGCTCACGGAAACAGCATTGATTTCTTGGGCTGAAATTTGTTCGACTTCGAAACCGTAGACATTACCATACTCGATGAGGTCATTGATGTCGGCAGTGCGGTTTCTGCCAAAACGATGGTCGTAACCGATGATGATTTTTTGAACTTTGAAAGTGTCTATCAATACTTTTTGGACAAACTCTTCTGCGGTCATTCTCGAAAATTCTTTGTCAAAAGGATGTACCACCAAATGATCAATGCCCAAATTTGCCAACAAGGCTATTTTTTCATTCAGGGTGTTGAGTTGTTTCATTTCGGTGCCTTCTTGCAAGACCATTCTCGGGTGCGGGAAAAAGGTAAGTACCAAACTTTCGCAGTCATTGGATTGGGCCGAGGAGATGATTTGTTCCAATATTTTTTGATGCCCGAGATGCACACCGTCAAAAGTGCCAATGGTAACCACGGTTGGCTTAACAGTTTCAAAAGACTTTATGGAATGAACTATTTTCAAGAAATGTAAAAAGAGATTTAGTGCAAAAATATGTTTTAGAAATCAAATACAATAATTTTAAAGACCTTAAATACAGTAATGGTAATGCTTTTCGCTAAAAAATAGGAATATAGGAATAGTTGTTAAAATTTGTTGAAAACCATTCAAAAAAAGTCCACAGTATTTGTAAATTGTTGAAAGATAATTATCTTTGACGGCATTTAATTATCCAAACAACATGAAAAAAATTTTACTTTTTGTAATTTTTATTACATCAATTGCCACAGTTAGTGCCCAAAAAGACAACGCATGGCAAATTTACAGCGATGATAAACCTGTAACTTCAGAAAAAATAAGAGAGAATCCTTATGCTGAAAATCAGCTGTTATTGCAGTTTAACCCAATCCAATTCAAGCAATCTTTGGCTAATGTTGCCGAGTTATCTTCGGGTCAACCGGGAGTTGAAATTTTACTTCCGAATGTAAACGGAGCCATAGAGAAATTTTTGGTTTGGGAATCTTCCAATTTTGAACCGGCTTTACAAGCTAGCTTTCCGGATATCAGAGCTTATGTGGGTAAAGGAATTACAGATCCAACAGCGGTTTTGAATTTTAGTTTTTCTCCGTTTGGAGTGCAAACTATGGTTTTCAGAGCAGATTCAGGGTCTGAATTTATTGAGCCTTACACTAAAGACCGTTCGGTTTATGTAGTTTTTGATTCAAAAACCAGAATTGCAGGGGAGATGCCATTTGTTTGTTCGTCTGAAGACCAAGCGATTCACCAACAACTACAAAGAAATAACAACGCCACTTTTTCTAACAACCAAGTTTACAAAACCATGCGTTTGGCATTGTCTTGTACCGGAGAATACGGAGCTTACCACGGCGGTACTGTTGCCGGAGCATTGGCTGCAATGAACGCAACCATGACCCGTTGTAACGGAATTTTTGAAAGAGATTTAGCGGTTAAGTTATTAATCATTGCGAACAACAACTTAGTTATTTACACCAATGCTTCAACCGATCCTTACTCTCCTGCCTCAACCGGTGCAAATGGCGCTTGGAACGGAGAGCTTCAAGCTAATCTAACCAGCGTAATCGGAGATGCTAATTACGATATCGGACATTTATTCGGTGCTACAGGTGGTGGTGGAAACGCCGGTTGTATTGGTTGTGTATGTGATTCCGGAAAAGGAAGCGGATACACCTCACCGGCTGACGGAGTTCCTGCCGGAGATACTTTTGACATTGATTATGTTGCTCACGAAATGGGACACCAAATGGGAGCCAATCATACCTTTACCCACACTTCTGAAAACAACTCTGTAAACATGGAGCCGGGAAGTGGTTCAACCATTATGGCCTATGCCGGAATTGGTGGCGGTGGTACTGACATGCAATCCCATTCAGATGATTATTTTACTTACAGAAGTATCTTCCAAATACAATCTAACTTAGTCTCTAAAACTTGTCCGGTAAGTACCAGTATAGTGGCTACGAACCCAAGACCAACCGTAAGTGCCGGACCAAGTTACACTATTCCGATCGGAACAGCTTTTAAATTAACAGGAACAGCGAGCGGTACAGCAGGGGAAGTGTTAACCTACAATTGGGAGCAAAATAATGATGCTACTATTGTTGGAGGAACTTCAACGTTTCCTTCGCCTACTAAAACCGACGGGCCTAACTTTAGATCGGTAGTACCAAGTTCTTCATTGGTGAGATATATGCCGGCTTTCCAAAGTGTACTTAACGGTCAATTAACGACTACTTGGGAAACGGTTTCTACCGTAGCCAGAACCTTAAACTTTTCATTTACTGTAAGAGATAATGTACTTGGTGGCGGTCAAACCAATACCGGTGCGATGGCTGTAACCGTAAATGCTTCTGCCGGTCCTTTCACGTTGACTTCTCAATCTTCATCAGGAATCAACTGGACTCCGGGAAGTACAGAAACTATTACTTGGAACGTAGCCAATACCACTTCATTAGCAGGCTCTACTAACGTAAATATCAAATTGTCTACAGACGGCGGTTTGACTTTTGATACCATCTTAGCTTCTGACACCCCTAATGATGGTTCAGAAGTGATTACAGTTCCCAATGTAGCCAGTGTGAATTGTCGTATTTTAATTGAGCCAACAGGCAACATTTATTATGCGGTAAACTCCAGAGTTTTTGCTATCGGAGCCGTATGTAATACATTCAGTACTACGCCAAATGCTGCTATCGCTGACGGAACCGGAACCAATGTTGCGGGTGCGGTTACTACTTCTGTAATCAATGTGCCAACGGCTATTAACATCAGTAATATGAAGGTGAATTTAAAAATCAATCACCCTAGAATTGGCGATTTGGTAGTTAGAATTCAACATCCAGACGGAACCATGCGTACCTTATGGAGCAGAAACTGTAATTCAGTATTTTACAACGGAATAGACGTTACGTTTGCCGACGGAACCGGAACCATTACTTGTGGTAACCCAACTTCTGGAACTTACCAATCTTTCCAAACCTTATCCGGTTATAACAACAAGTCTTCTTTAGGAAACTGGACTTTAACTGTAACTGATAACAACATCAACAATACCGGTACTTTAGTATCATGGGGTGTTGATTTTGGTTGTACTTTGGATAATGAGTCCTTTGAAATGTCTGATGTAACTGTTTACCCGAATCCAAATAACGGAAACTTTACCATCAATTATGACAATCCGGTTTCTAACGAAATCAAAGTGGATGTTTTTGATATCAGAGGCAGAAAAATATTCGAAAATACTTATACTAACCAAGCTACGTTTAACGAAAGCATTCAGTTAAACAATGCCGAGTCCGGAATTTACTTGTTGAGAGTGACCGATGGCAACCGAAAAATGGTTAAAAGAATTGCGGTTGAATAAACCTCTAAATTTTGATAGCATAAAAAAAGGAAACCGATTTGGTTTCCTTTTTTATTTTCCGTTGAAACTGTTCATGGTATTGTTTAATCCTGCCAAGGCGAAAGATTCAATGATTTCTTTGGCCTTTTCATAGCGCTCCGGGAGTTTGTTTTTTTCTTCCTCAGTCCATTCGCCCAACACATAATCTACTTGCTGTCCTTTTTTAAATTCGTCGCTGATGCCAAAACGAAAGCGTGGGTATTCTGTAGTATTTAGTAATAGTTGAATGTTTTTTAAACCGTTGTGTCCGCCATCGCTGCCTTTGCTTTTGATGCGAATGGTTCCGAAAGGTAAATTTAAATCATCAGTAATGACCAATACGTTTTCTTTGGCGATGTTTTCCTTTTCCATCCAATACTGAACGGCTTTGCCGCTGAGATTCATATAGGTGTTGGGTTTTAAAAGAATCAGTTTTCTGCCTTTGATGCTGTATTCGGTAATAGCGCCTAACTTGGCCGTTTCAAAAGACAAGCTTTCCTTTTGGGCTACGTAGTCTAAAACTTTAAAGCCAATGTTGTGGCGGGTGTTTACATATTCGGCGCCAATGTTTCCCAGCCCGACGATTAAGAATTTCTTCATAGAATCAATGTTGTCAACTTTAGGCTTATTGCTAAAGAGTTGTGTTAACCATTTCATGAGGCAAAAGTAGCTAATTTTATTTTATACAGTTCGGCTGCGCCTCGGGTGAAAATTAAACAATTTGAAAATTTACCAAGAAGCCTTTTGCTTACTATTTAGCCCCGACAGGAGCAAACTACCGCGTAGTGCGGATGGCGGGAATAAGGAAACCAAGAATTCCCGAGCCTTTCGCTCCTAAATAAAAAAAGCCCCGTTTTTCAACGAGGCTTTTAATATAACTTGGAAATAAATTATTTTTTCTTTCCTTTTGCCGGAGCTTTGGCTGCTTTGGCTGCTTCTTGAGCGGCTTTCATAGCGGCACGTGAAATCTTCACTTGACAAACCACAGTGTTGTCCGGGTGCATCAATTTGAAGTTGTTAGTTACCAATTTAGTAACGTACAATTTGTTCCCCATTTGCAATTCAGAGATGTTAGCCTCTACAAAATCAGGAAGATTTTTAGGTAAAGCTTTCACTTTTAATCTTCTTTGGTTCAAACGTAAATCACCACCTAACAAAACCCCTGGAGAAGTACCTGTAATTTTCACAGGAACTTCCATAATGATTTCTTTGCTGTCGTTCAACTGGAAGAAGTCAATGTGTAAAATTTTGTCAGACACCGGGTGAAACTGAATGTCTTGTAGAATAACATTAGAAGTTTTTCCGTTCAAATCAACTACAACAGTGTGAGCGTTTGGAGTGTAAACCAATCCTTTGAATGCTTTTTCTTCTGCTGCAAAATGTACTGGTTGTTCTCCTCCGTAAATAACGCAAGGGACCATTCCAGCATCGCGTAAGGCTTTTGTTGCTTTTTTGCCTACGCTTTCTCTTTCTTGTCCTTTAATCGTAATCGATTTCATTGTAAAAATATATAGTTAATAAATAAAAAATTCTTTTTTAAGCAGACAGCTATTAGCGGTTAGCTTTTTATTTGGGCGTTTCCCTTCGGGTCAGGCTTTCCGCAGTACACGGTACTTGCTCCAATCCTTAACGCAATCTTCAGTTTCAATTTTTGCTAATAGCTGATAGCTAAAAGCTAACGGCTACATCAAAAACTTCCCGCTGATAGAATTGTTGTGTTGCACCATGTGCATTACTTCAGCAAAAAGCGGTGCACAACTCACTACTTTTATTTTGTTGGATTCTTTCTTTAACGGAATAGAATCGGTTACAATCAACTCTAATAATTTAGAGTTTTCTATTTTTTCATACGCTTCTCCCGAAAGAATGGCGTGTGTACAAATGGCTCTAACACTGATGGCACCTTTCTCCATCATCAAATCGGCGGCTTTGGCCAATGTTCCTCCGGTGTCAATCATATCATCTACCAAAATCACATTTCTGCCTTTTACTTCACCAATCAACTCCATAGTGTCAATCACATTGGCGGCTTTTCTTTGTTTGTAACAAATCACCACGTCTGATTCTAAAAACTTAGAATAAGCATAAGCTCTTTTAGAACCGCCCATGTCCGGAGACGCAATGGTTAAATTTTCCAATTGCAAACTCTTTACGTACGGCAAAAAGATAGTCGACGCAAACAAGTGGTCTACCGGTTTTTCGAAGAATCCTTGAATCTGATCGGCATGTAAATCCATGGTCATGATTCTGGTGGCGCCGGCAGTTTCCAATAATTTGGCTACTAACTTGGCTCCAATCGGAACTCTTGGTTTGTCTTTTCTGTCCTGTCTGGCCCATCCAAAGTATGGGATTACCGGAGTAATGTGTCGGGCTGAGGCGCGTTTTGCGGCATCAATCATCAACAATAGCTCCATTAAATTGTCGGCACTAGGAAAAGTAGAACAAACAATAAAAACGCGTAATCCTCTGATGGATTCTTCAAACGAGGGCTGAAACTCGCCATCACTATATTTTGAGAACGTAACTTTTCCCAGCGGAATTCCATAGTTTTTAGCTATTTGTTCGGCCAGATGGACGCTTTGGGAACAGGCAAATATCTTTGCTTCGGGTTCTAAATGCGACATTGTAATTTGTTGTTTTATTCCGATAGCTTACAAGTCTTGGGTCAAAATGACCGAGTTTGTAAATGTCTCGGATGTAGTTAGTTAGTTGTGTGTTGCTGTAACGCGGTGCAAAAATAGAAATTAAATCCGACTCTGAAAGTATTTTTTTGTCTATTTTTTTGATGGGATGACAAAAATTTATTTACATTTGCACCCACAAAACACAAATACCTTATTGCCCGGATGGCGGAATTGGTAGACGCGCACGACTCAAACTCGTGTTCTTAGGAGTGTGGGT
>NZ_CAMLRU010000118.1 GCF_946482535.1 uncultured Flavobacterium sp. | reverse complement strand
AAAGGATAAACATATACAGAAGCAAAAGACGTATGGCGCTTCGCATTACTGTCAAAAGGAGAAATTCTCACCAATCGATGCACCCCGTTTTCGCCTTTGAGGTAACCAAAAGCATAATCGCCTTCGATTTCTAAAGTCACAGTCTTAATACCGGCCACATCGCCTTCCTGAAAGTTGAGTTCTTTGACTTTATAACCCTGATTTTCGGCCCACATTAAGTACATACGCATCAACATCGATGCCCAATCACAACTCTCTGTTCCGCCGGCACCGGCCGTAATTTGAAGCACCGCACTCAAGCTATCGCCTTCGTCAGAAAGCATGTTCTTGAATTCTAATCCTTCAATATGGGCATTGGTAATTTCGTATTGATGGTCGAGTTCTTCCTCACTCGCATCGCCTTCTTTAAAGAATTCGTAGACAATTTGAAGCTCTTCTGCCAAGGCATTGCCTTTCTCAAAATCTTCGACCCATTTTTTCTTAGAGCGCAGGTTTTTGACAATAATTTCGGCTTCTTTGGCGTTGTTCCAAAAATCGGGTGCAAAGGTTTTCTCTTCTTCGTTGGTAATTTCTATTAGCTTGGCATCAATGTCAAAGATACCTCCTCAACGCACCAAGGCGTTCTACAATACCTTTTATTTGTTCGGTATTTGTCATAAATAATGTAGTTTTGTGTTTTAAAATTTAGAAGCTGTTTCCCGCTATACGTTCCAATCTTTTTACCTTGTTATTCAAACAAGATAAAAAGGATTTCCACTGCTATCGGGGCTAGGCTTTATTGCAAAAATAGACTATCTGACTTTCATATGGAAATAAATTTAATCAGCGATACCGTAACCAAACCATCTCCCGAAATGTTGCAAGCCATGTTCAACGCCAAAGTAGGTGATGACGTGTTTAAGCAAGACCCAACCGTAAATGCCTTCGAAAAAATGGTAGCCGATTTATTCGGGAAAGAAGCCGCTTTGTTTTTTCCTTCGGGAACGATGGCCAATCAAACCGCCATTAAATTGAATACCAATCCAGGAGACCAAATCATTTGTGATAAATGGTCGCACATTCACCTGTATGAAGCCGGCGGGGCTTCGTTTAACAGCGGTGTCAATTTTAATTTATTAGACGGAAATCGCGGAATGATTACGGCCGAACAAGTAAAAGCAGGTATCAATGATCCCGAGTTTTACCACGCGCCCTTAACGAAGATGGTTGGCATTGAAAACACCACTAACAAAGGTGGCGGTGCATGTTATGATATAGAAGAATTGAAAAAGATTAAGCAAGTTTGTGTCGATCACAACTTAAAATACCACTTAGACGGTGCGCGTTTGTGGAATGCTATAGTAGAAAAAAAGCAACACCCGAGACATTTTGGGGAATTATTTGATACCATTTCCGTTTGTTTTTCCAAAGGATTAGGAGCACCAATTGGTTCTGTTTTGATTTCTGATGCTGAGACGATGCACAAAGCCTTACGCATCCGAAAAATATTTGGCGGTAATTTGCGCCAATCAGGTTATTTAGCGGCAGCCGGTATATACGCTTTGCAAAATAACATCAACCGATTGACTGACGATCACCGAAGAGCTAAGGAATTAGGCCAAGCATTACAACAACTGTCTTGGGTGGAAAAAGTAGAACCGGCGGAAACCAATATTTTAATTTTTGAAGTCAAAAAGACTTTAAATGAAAAAGAAGTTATTGAAAAGCTCAAATCCAAAGGCATTCTCATTAGCTCAATGGGACAAGGTAAATTACGCATGGTAACGCATTTAGATTACCGTCAAGTGATGCATGAATACGTATTGGAAGCCTTAGAGAAGATTACTTTTTAAATCAAAAACTGTTAACTTTTAAGTTTATAACTTCCTGCACTTTTGAAAACTTATGCGGGCATAATAGTTATTTTTGTAGTTGATAATAACAATTCCATGCCCGAAACTATTTTATTACCGCCAAAGGCTACTATCATTCCACATAAAATGGAAAAACACGGTCATGTGCGCACCGATGATTACTATTGGTTAAACCAAAGAGAAAAATCGGAAGTCATTGACTACCTCAATCAAGAAAACGAATACTACCGACAATCGACTGCTCATACTAAAGATTTTCAAAAGGATTTATTCGAAGAAATGAAAGCCCGTATTAAGGAAGACGATGAATCGGTTCCTTATTTTTATAACGGTTACTATTATATCACACGGTTTGAAAAGGGAAAAGATTACCCCATTCATTCACGCAAAAAATGTAGTTTAGATGCTCAAGAAGAAATCATGTTCGATTGCAACGAAATGGCCAAAGGACATGCGTATTTCAACTTGGCCGGATTGAGTGTGAGTGAAGACAATGTTTGGGTGAGTTTTGGAGTAGATACGGTTTCGAGAAGACAATACACCATTCAGATTAAGAATTTACAAACCGGTGAAATACTGCCGGTAAAGATTGAAAATACTACCGGCGGCGCTACTTGGGCGAGCGATAATAAGACTTTGTTTTATTCACGCAAAGATGAACAAACCTTGCGCCCGGACAAGATTTATAAACATAAAATTGGTACGGCCTCAGACCAAGACCAATTAGTTTTCTTTGAAAAAGATGAAACTTTTGATGTCTCGGTTTATAAATCCAAATCGAAAAAATACATCATTATCAATTCTAACAGCACGATGACCACGGAATACCGTATGGTTTTATCGGCAACACCTGAGGCTCAGTTTACGGTTTTTCAAAAAAGAACACGAGGTTTAGAGTATTCGATGTCGCATTTTGGAGACCATTTTTATATTGTTACCAATAAAGATAGGGCCACCAATTTCAAGTTGATGAAAACACCTGAGAACGCTACTACAAAAGAAAATTGGGTGGATGTGATTCCGCATCGTGAAGAAGTTTTGTTGGAAGACATTGATATTTTTAAGGATTATTTGGTGGTCACGGAGCGTTTTAACGGTTTGAACCAAATCAGAATCAGTCCGTGGAGCGGGAAAGGGGAATATTATTTGCCTTTTGAAAGTGAAACTTTTACCGCTTACACCACCACCAATCTCGATTTTGATACAGATATTCTTCGCTATAGCTTTCAATCGTTGGCCACGCCGTCATCGGTGATTGATTTCAATATGAAGACCAAAACCAAGACAGTTTTAAAAGAACAAGAAGTTTTGGGCGGTCAATTTGATAAAAACAATTACACCGAAGAAAGAATTTGGGCAACAGCCAAAGACGGAACAAAAGTGCCTATTTCTATGGTTTATCGCAAAGGCATTAAGAAAGACAGCAACAACCCAACGCTTTTGTACGCTTATGGTTCTTATGGTGTGACTATGGATTGTTATTTTTCTTCGGTGAGATTATCGCTCTTAGACAGAGGATTTATTTTTGCCATTGCCCATATTCGCGGCGGAGAAGATTTAGGCCGACGCTGGTATGAAGACGGCAAGTTGTTGAAAAAGAAAAATACGTTCAGCGATTTTATTGATTGTTCCCAATTTTTGATAGACCAAAAGTATACCTCCGCTAAACATTTATATGCCGAAGGCGGTTCGGCCGGTGGTTTGTTGATGGGCGCAGTAGTAAACATGGCACCATCTTTGTACCACGGAGTCATCGCACAAGTACCGTTTGTAGATGTGGTTACGACAATGTTGGATGATACTATTCCTTTAACTACAGGTGAATACGACGAATGGGGTAATCCTAATGTGAAGAAATATTATGAGTATATGCTTTCTTATTCGCCTTATGATAATGTGACTGCGCAAGACTATCCCAATATGTATGTGTCAACGGGATTACATGATTCCCAAGTGCAATATTGGGAACCGGCCAAATGGGTAGCCAAATTAAGGGTTTTGAAAACAGATAATAATCAGTTATATTTGGATACCAACATGGATACGGGTCACGGCGGAGCGTCGGGAAGGTTTGAAGCCATTAAAGAAATCGCTAAAGAATACAGTTTTTTGTTAGATTTAGAAGGAATAAAAAGATAGTTTAAAATATTTTATTAAATTTGCAACGTTCGGAAGTCTGTAAAAAAGGCTTCATAACTACGCCTTGACTAATTTATTTTATGAAAGAAGATATAAAAGCTCACGATAATGTACTAAGTTTAATAGGGAATACACCACTTATTAAACTAAACAGAATCACAGAATCTTTACCCGGAAATTTTTATGCTAAGGTTGAAGCTTTCAATCCCGGCCATTCCACCAAAGACAGAATTGCATTATATATTATTGAAGAAGCAGAAAAGCAAGGAATTTTAACTCCGGGTGATACCATCATCGAAACTACATCGGGGAATACCGGTTTTAGTTTGGCCATGGTGAGCATCATTAAAGGATACAACTGTATTTTAGCGGTTAGTTCAAAATCTTCTAAAGATAAGATTGATATGCTTCGCAGTTTAGGCGCTAAAGTATATGTTTGTCCGGCGCATGTTTCTGCCGATGATGAGCGTTCTTACTATAATGTAGCCAAGCGTTTGCATGAAGAAACCAAAGGTTCGGTTTATATTAATCAGTATTTTAACCAATTGAATATTGATGCACACTACAAATCAACGGGACCAGAAATTTGGGAGCAAACCAACGGAAAAATTACCCATTTAATTGCTTGTAGCGGAACGGGAGGAACTATTTCCGGCGCTGCCAAATATTTAAAAGAACAAAATCCGAATATCAGAATTTTAGGAGTTGATGCTTTTGGTTCCGTATTGAAAAAATACCACGAAACCAAGGAGTTTGATGCGGATGAAATTTACCCTTACAGAATAGAAGGTTTAGGAAAAAATTTAATCCCAACGGCCACCGACTTTGATGCTATTGATCATTTTATGAAAGTAACCGATGAGGAAAGTGCTCATACTACTCGTGAAATTGCTAAAAAAGAAGGATTGTTTGTAGGTTACACTTCAGGAGCTGTGATGCAAGCCATTAAGCAATATGCTGAAGAAGGAGAGTTTGACGAGAACAGTAATGTTATTGCTATTTTCCCGGATCATGGTTCGCGTTATATGAGTAAAGTATACAGTGATGATTGGATGAATGAGCAAGGTTTCTTTGATAGCATCAATGCGGAAGAAGCTCAGAAAGTAGAGTTTATTAAATAGATTATTAAATCGTTAGATTTTTAGATATTGAAAACGCCAAGCTTAGCTTGGTGTTTTTGTTTGCTATAAACTATCGCATGGTTTTGTTAATGTTGCCTTCATCATACTTTGCTTTAAACCGTTTCAGGTTGTCCGAATTAATTTCGCCTTTGGCATCAATTACTTTTTCTTCAAACAATAACGCTATCAAGAAATCCCATTTTTGGTTACGGAAGTTTTTCGATTGAATAGTAGTGCTTTGGTTTGCAAAAACTATTTTTTTGCTGTCGTCAACTTTACTTTCGGTATTGTTATTGTCAACAATGATATTGAACAATTCTTCTGTAGTATTTAGTTTGTAAACATACAATTGGTTGCCCATCGCTTTTTTGGAAAAACTGAAAGTAGGTTGGTTGTTCATATAAACAACATTTTTATCCAATTTAATTTCTTGGGCAGAAAGAGTAGTTGTTGCAGACAACAGTATAGCAATGTAATGTATGAACTTCATAAGTTTTTAGTTTGGAATCACTAAGGTACAAAAATCACAATAAAAAAACTCCAAGCCAAGCCCGGAGTTTCTAACTGTATTCTGAAATCTGCGTTCTGCAGTCTATTCTTGCATGGTGTGATATACGTTCATCACATCGTCGTCTTCCTCAATTTTTTCCAACAACTTCTCTACATCGGCTACTTGGTCTTCGGTTAGTTCCTTGGTGATTTGCGGAATTCTTTCAAAACCGGAAGACAAAATTTCGAGACCGCGATTTTCCAATTCTTTTTGGATGGCGCCAAAACTTTCAAACGGAGCATACATTACGATACCGTCTTCGTCATCGGCGAAAATTTCTTCTACGCCAAAATCAATCATTTCCAATTCTAACTCTTCAACATCTTGTCCGGCCGCCGGAATGCGGAAGTTACAAGTATGGTCGAACATGAATTCTACCGAACCTTGGGTTCCCAAAGTACCGTTGCATTTGTTGAAATAGCTACGAATGTTGGCCACAGTTCTGTTGTTGTTATCGGTAGCGGTTTCGATTAAAATGGCAATTCCGTGTGGCGCATAGCCTTCGAATAAAACCTCTTTATAGTTGGCTGTATCTTTGTCGGTAGCTTTTTTGATAGCGCGTTCAACGTTTTCCTTCGGCATATTAGCCGCTTTGGCATTTTGCATTACGGCTCTTAAGCGCGAGTTGGCTTCCGGATTTGGACCGCCTTCTTTTACGGCCATAACGATATCTTTACCGATACGAGTAAACGCTTTGGCCATCGCTGCCCAACGCTTCATTTTTCTTCCTTTTCTAAATTCAAATGCTCTTCCCATTGCTGATAGAATGTTTTGTTTTATTTGCTTGCAAAAATAAAGGTTTATTCGATTAATACAAACAAATACGTTAGCCGAAATTATGTTTGTTTGAATCTCTTAGGGTTTGAAGTTTTTAACATCGTTTAAAATATTCAACGCTTCCAGTATGTGATAGTTTTGTTTGATTTGCGTAATTCTTTCAATGTTACAGCTTTTCAAATAGTCATCATATTTTTGGTATTCATCATCGGTTGAATTTTGTTCAACGGCGATTGGATAGGTTCTTTCGTTGGTAGATTGTATCTCTTTCCAAAGTTTGTTGATTTTGGAAACATCGTCAAAGACTGCCGAAAATTGAAGCGTTACCGGTGGTAAATCATTTTCGTATAAAGGATTGATTTTATCATTCAGCAACTTGATATCGCCGGCCAATTTATCATTGTCGATTCGGTATTGACTCAAACGAATGGCATTTTTCTTTACCACATCATTGGCCAGTTTGTTGAATTTAACGTTGATACCGATTTCATCATTTTTTAAAGCTGTCTTGTTGCTGTCTTCTCGAGGCATTTGTTTATCGAACAACAGCGGAATTTCGATATCGGGTATAATCCCGTTGTATTGGTTGCTTTTCCCAGTAATGCGATAGAATTTCTCTAAGGTCAGTTTTAAAAATTCATCGTTTTCACTGTTTAATGGAATGATACGCTGCATGGATGCTTTGCCCAACGAGCGATTCCCAATGATTAAAGCCCTGCTGTAATCTTGCATGGCATTGGCAAAAAATTCACTGGCTGAGGCCGAAAAACCGTTAATCATGACAATCATCGGTCCGTTGTAAATGGTACCGCGACTCACATCTTTTAAAATTTCTTTTTTGTTTTTATTGTTGTTCATTACCGCCAAAGGTCCGGCATCAATAAACAAACCCGAAAGTCTGATGGCTTCTTCCATCGAACCACCGCCGTTGTTTTCTATATCGATGATTAGACCGTCAATTTGGTCTTGTTGCAGTTTGTAGATTTCTTTGGCTACATCACCGCTGACACTTGATTTTCCGTTTTCAAAAGTAGAGTAGAAGCTCGGAATCCTGATATAACCAAATGTGCTGTTGTCTTTTTTGAGTTTAAAACTAAACACATTGTTTTGGTAATCTTTCATCACTTTTTTGGTCAATCTTACCGTATAAACTTCACCGCTTTTTTTTCTGAAAGTAAAGTCGGCCGTTTTGTAATCATTAGAAGTGATGATTTCATCAATCTTTTTCATCGAAGAGCAGGCAATATTGTATTCTTCGGTTTTGTGTTTGACTTTTATAAGGGTATCACCTTTGTCAATTTTCTCAGTAAAGTAGGCTGAGCTGGCCGGTATGATGTCGTCAACAATCATTTCGTCATCTTCTGATGTTGAGAAATACAGACCAAAAGTCAGATTGTCTGAACTCACAGTAGAATAAAAAGAAGACTTTTCGCTGTCTGAAAAGTATTCGGTATGCGGATCAAAATAAGAACAAAAGGCCGTAAAGAACACCGAATTAAACTCGGCTTTGCTCAATTCGTAAGTTTGGATTTTGCATTCACTTCTTTCAAATATTTTGGCTTTGCTGGCAGCTGCCAAGGCTTCAAAATTGGCCGTGAGCGAATCTTTGTTGGTGCTTAATTCCGCCACATCGCGAAGGATATTGTAGAGTAATCTTTTTTTGTACAAATGTTTTAACTCTTTTTCTTCTTTGGCATAGGGAAATGCTTCCTTTGAAAAAACAATTTTTTCGTTACTGCTTAAAGGAAAAGGTTCTCTTTTGATGGCCTCCAGCAATATTTTGTACCGCGCAATAGTTTTGGAATATACGGTATAAAATTCGTCTAAAAATTGGCAGTTGTTGGTTTTGAGGTAATCGTCAATTTTGAGTTCATGTTTTTGCAGCGATTTGAT
>NZ_CAMLRU010000117.1 GCF_946482535.1 uncultured Flavobacterium sp. | reverse complement strand
AAATGGAACATCTAATTACACTCGCCGGAGAATTCTACGACAAAGAAATGGAAGCTTACGAGGAATAGTACGCAGTGTTCAGTTGGCAGTGTTCAGTAGAAACTGCGACTTACTTAAAATACTTTTCCAATAAAATCATAGCCGCAGCAAAAGGTGACAGTTCATCGTTTTGCACGGCTTTTTTGTTTTGTTCCAATAAAGCAATGATTTCCGGATGGTTGTAAAAATGGTTTTTCAACTGCTCGTTGATGGTTTCCATCATCCAATATTGGTTTTGCTCTTGGCGTTTTTCTTCGAAATAATGATTAGACTTGACCAAGTCAAAATAATTGGAAATGGTTTCCCAAACAGCATCAATACCGGTTTTTTCATAAGCGCTGCAGGTGGATACCGTCGGAATCCAACCCGAACTTTTCGCCGGAAATAAATGCAACGCGCGGTTGAATTCTGTTTTGGCCAATTTGGCTTTGGCTACATTATCCCCGTCGGCTTTGTTAATCACAATCGCATCGGCCATTTCCATAATCCCGCGTTTGATGCCTTGTAATTCATCGCCGGCGCCTGATATTTTCAGCAACAAAAAGAAATCCACCATACTGTGTACGGCTGTTTCACTTTGCCCGACACCAACGGTTTCAATCACTATCGTATCAAATCCGGCCGCTTCACACAGGATAATCGTTTCTCTGGTTTTTCGGGCCACACCGCCCAAAGTTTCTCCCGAAGCACTCGGTCGAATGTAAGCATTTTTGTCTTTGACCAATTCCTCCATTCGGGTTTTATCCCCCAAAATACTGCCATGCGAAATCGAACTGCTCGGGTCAACCGCCAAGACCGCTACTTTTTTCCCTAAACTTGTCAGGTACTTTCCAAAAGCTTCGATAAACGTACTTTTCCCAACGCCCGGAACACCGGTAATGCCAATTCTCACAGATTGATTGGCATGTGGCAAACAAGCTTTGATGATGTCATTGGCTTTTGCCAAATGATCCGGATTCGTACTTTCTACCAAAGTGATGGCGCGACTCAAGGCCGAAATATCACCACTCAAAATACCCTTAACCAATTCTTCTGAACTGGGCTGGATTTTGCGACTCCGAACTACTTTGGCCAAAGACGATTGGCTGAAGCTTTCCGGTTGCGGAATGCCGTCTTTTTCGTGTAAGGCCGATTTTTTTGAATTCCTTTCCAAATGGCAATAATGTTAACCTCGATTATCTCTTAATGATTTGCTAAAATTACTAAATGTTATTTTAATCACTAATATATATAGTACTTTTGTGTCGTTAAAAATAAAAGATGGAACTCGAAACCACGCTTTCAAAAGAGAAAAGTAATGCTGATTTGGCTCAAAAAACAGTGTACTCTATTCTTTTTTCTATCAGTTTTGCCCACTTGCTCAACGATTTAATTCAAGCGATTATCCCTTCGGTTTACCCCATTTTAAAGCAAAATTATAATTTGACTTTTGCCCAAATCGGGTTGATTACTTTTGCGTTTCAGTTGACAGCCTCTATCTTCCAACCTTTCGTAGGTTACTACACTGATAAATACCCGAAACCTTTTTCTCAAATATACGGGATGCTGTTTTCCTTAGCCGGAATCGTCTCTATTTCTTTTGCGAACAACTTTTATTGGATACTGATTTCCGTAATGCTCATCGGTACCGGTTCTTCTATTTTCCATCCCGAATCGGCGCGGATTTCTAATTTAGCAGCCGGCGGAAGAAGAGGTTTGGCCCAATCTATTTTTCAGGTTGGCGGCAATTTCGGAACCGCACTAGGTCCGTTGTTAGTAGCCTTGATTGTCGTGCCGCATTCCCAAGTCTACATTCTTTGGTTCATCATAGCGGCCACTATCGGTTTGGGAATTATCAGCAAAATTGCCTTTTGGTACCGCGACCATTTAATCCACAGAAAACCCAAAAAAGTCGTTTTTGCCGATTTCCAACGCTTGTCTAAAAGCAAAGTGAAATGGGCAATAGCCATCTTGCTGATTGTTATTTTCTCCAAATTTTTCTATTCGGCCAGTTTGTCTACTTACTACACTTTTTATGTGATGGACAAGTTTCATTTATCCATCAAAGAAGCGCAATTCCACATGTTTATTTACCTGATTGCTTATGCGGCCGGAACCATTCTTGGCGGACCTTTAGGCGATAAAATCGGCCGAAAGTATGTGATTTGGTTATCGGTTTTCGGAGCAACGCCTTTTGCCTTATTGTTGCCTTATGTCAACTTATTCTGGACTGATGTTTTAATGATTATCATCGGAATCATCATTTCTTCTGCGTTTCCGGCAATCTTGGTTTATGCCCAGGAATTATTGCCTAGAAAGCTAGGGATGATTTCCGGATTATTCTACGGTTTTGCCTTTGGTATGGGCGCTTTGGGTTCGGCCTTGCTGGGCACTTTAGCCGATTACACTTCGATTCAATACGTGTATCACGTTTGTTCTTTCTTACCACTAATTGGGATAATTTGTTATTTTTTGCCCAATTTAAAGAAGAAATAGGTTTGATATTAAGAGGAGAATGTCCTGTGGACATTCGGTAATTTAGGTGTATGCCAATAAATATCAGTAGCGAAAGGTTTAGGCTTATCAGCAGTCTTTGTTCCTGCTTTCCGCGCTACAAGGTAGCTGCTGCAATCAGGGCTAAATAGGATTTGTCTTTTTCTTTTGGAATGGTTACATTTACTTCTCAATTTTGTATACCATGTCACTCAATCCCGAAATACTTCAAAAACTCACCACAATAGTAGGTGAAAACTATATTTTTTCTGACCAAGAAACCCGAAACCATTACGGTCACGACGAAACCGAAGACTATGTTTTTCCGCCAAGTGTTGTGCTGAAACCTGCTAATGCTGAAGAAATTTCAGCCATCTTGAAAGTGGCCAACGATTATAAAATCCCTACCACACCCATAGGCGCAAGAACCGGTTTGAGCGGTGGTGCTTTGAGCATTTACCAAGGCATCGGTTTATCTTTAGAACGCCTAAATAAAATCATCGACATCGATGAGCAAAATCTGCAAGTAACAGTAGAACCTGCTGTAATTACTCAAGTGTTGCGCGAAGCCGTTGCCGAAAAAGGCTTGTTCTATCCGGTTGACCCAAGCAGTATGGGCAGTTGTTGGATAGGCGGCAATATAGCCGAAAATTCCGGTGGCGCCAGAGCTGTAAAATATGGTGTGACAAAAGATTATGTTCTAAATCTGGAAGTGGTTTTACCCAATGGTAACATCATTTGGACAGGAGCGAATACCTTAAAAAATTCTACGGGGTATAACTTGACGCAATTAATGGTTGGCAGCGAAGGCACTTTGGGTGTGATCACCAAAGCGGTTTTAAAACTCTTGCCTAAAAACAATCACAACGTTTTAATGTTGGTCCCGTTTTACAAAGCCAATGAAGCTTGTGAGGCCGTTTCCGCCATTTTCAGAGCCGGAATTGTTCCCAGCGCCTTAGAATTTATGGAACGCGACGCCATTGATTGGACGCTGCAATTTGTGGAAGGAATAAGCGTAACCATCAAACCCGAACACCAAGCGCATTTACTGATTGAAGTGGATGGTAATTATCCGGAGATTTTAATGCAGGAAGCCGAAAAGATTTTGGGCGTTGTAGAGCAATTTGAAATCGATGAAGTTTTATTTGCCGATACCGAAGACCAAAAAAATGCCTTGTGGAAAATGCGTCGTTCTGTAGCTGAAGCGGTAAAATCGAATTCGGTTTACAAAGAAGAAGACACTGTCGTACCGAGATATATGTTGCCCGAATTATTATCAGGCATCAAAAAAATAGGAGCGAAGTATGGCTTTAAATCGGTTTGTTACGGCCATGCCGGTGATGGTAATTTGCACGTCAATATCATCAAAGGCGAAATGACCGATGACAATTGGCAAACGCAAGTACCGCTTGGCATTCGAGAAATATTTGAATTAACCGTTTCTTTAAAAGGCACTTTGTCGGGTGAACACGGCATCGGTTATGTGCAAAAGAACTTTATGGATATTGCATTCACCAGAACGCATTTAGAATTAATGGAAAGCATCAAACGCGTTTTTGACCCGAATAATATCTTAAATCCAGGAAAGATTTTCCCGGATGAATTATAGACCCAATTGTTTTTTGACTTCGACATCAAAAACAGCTTCAAATGAAGCCATTTGTTCCGGAGCGTCAAAGTTGAAGAACTTCCATTCGCCAACTGTTGTATCATCAAATACAGCTACAAAATAGTTTATCATTTTAACGTTAAAACTATTTCGGTTGGGTTCAAAAGTAACCTCTTTGGTGTGGTTGATTTCTTGTAGCCAAGTTTTCTTTTCTGCGGCTTGTTCGGCAGATAATTTGGCTTCAAAAAAATACCGTTTCGGAGTACGAATGGTAATCACACAAAAAGATTTGCCATTTATTTGTTTGGTTTGGCCAAATTGCAGCGGTACACTTTGCAATTGATACCGCAAACGGTATTCCTCATTTTCGTAATGCAGCTCTGTTTTTTCAAGCAGCACTTCTTTGCCAATGTTGGCCACCATTGGCGGATAGGACAACTTTACGATGGCTTCAAAATCCATTAAATAATTGGCTTCATAGAGCTTTTGGGCCGAAGTTTTCAGCGCTTCCGTACTTTGAGAAAGGGCGGAAAAAGTAATGAAAAACAACCAGTAAAAAAGATGATTTGATTTCATAAATATTCAATCTTTAGTCAAATATAAAAAAATCCCCAACAGTTTGACCTGTTGAGGATTGTTATTTGTAGAGTTCAATGATCACTGCCAACTGATCACTGCAAACTGAATACTATCTATTCATTCACCAAAACCCATTCGCCTGAAGCCAACATGCTTTCGGCTTTTTTGTATTTAGTGGTTTCGGTTTTGCCGCTCATCACGTGTTTGATGGTTACGGTGTCATTGCGGTTGATTTTTGGAGTTTCTCTTACGATAGTTTCTGTTACCTGCGGACGTTGTTGCGTTTGTCCGGCTTCGCGGTTGGCGTTTTCGCTGCTTTCAATTTCGTCTTTGCTTTCGGTGTAATTTTGTTTTTCACGCACTTGTCGCGCTTCTTGAATGTTTTGGTTTTGCTGCGGCAAATCGCCTTTGAACAAGAACGAAATCACTTCTTTATTCACACCGTCCAACATTGAGCTGAACAATTTAAACGCTTCTAATTTGTAAATTAGTAACGGATCTTTTTGTTCGTGAACCGCTAATTGTACCGATTGTTTTAATTCGTCCATTTTGCGCAAGTGCTTTTTCCAAGCTTCGTCTACGATGGCCAAAGTGATGTTTTTCTCGAAATCGGCTACCAGTTGAGCACCGTTGGTTTCAAAGGCTTTTTTCAAATCGGTTACCACATTTAAGGTTTTGATTCCGTCTGAGAACGGCACCACTATACGCTCAAATTTGTTGCCTTCTTTTTGGTACACATCGGCTACAATCGGGAAGGCTTCACGAGCGCTTCTCTCTGTTTTTTCGGTGTAATAAGCTAAGGCTGCTTTGTATACTTTACCCGTAATTTCCATTTCGGTTAATTTCTCAAATTCGCTTTCAGAAACCGGTGAAGTGATAGAGAAGTAACGAATCAATTCAAATTCGAAGTTTTTATAGTCATTTCTGCCTTTGTTTTCGCTTACGATTAATTCGCAAGTATCATACATCATATTGGCAATATCCAGTTTCAAACGTTCTCCGAACAAAGCGTGACGACGGCGTTTGTAAACTACTTCTCTTTGCGCATTCATTACGTCATCATATTCTAACAAACGTTTACGAGTGCCAAAGTTGTTTTCTTCCACTTTTTTCTGAGCGCGCTCAATCGATTTGGTCATCATCGAATGTTGGATTACTTCACCTTCTTTCAATCCCATGCGGTCCATGATTTTGGCTACTCTGTCGGAACCGAACAAACGCATTAGGTTGTCTTCCAAAGACACATAAAACTGTGAACTTCCCGGATCACCTTGACGACCGGCACGACCACGCAACTGACGGTCAACACGACGCGAATCGTGACGTTCCGTACCAATGATGGCCAAACCTCCGGCAGCTTTCACTTCAGGAGTTAACTTGATATCCGTTCCACGACCGGCCATATTCGTTGCGATAGTAACCACGCCCGGTTTTCCGGCTTCGGCTACGATTTCGGCTTCTTTTTTATGCATTTTGGCATTCAATACGTTGTGAGCTACACCGCGCATTTTCAACATACGGCTCAATAATTCGGAAATCTCAACCGAAGTAGTTCCAATCAATACCGGACGACCGGCTTGTGATAATTGGGTTACGTCTTCAATAACGGCATTGAATTTTTCACGAACGGAACGGTAGATTAAATCTTCTTTATCAATTCTGGAAATTCCTTTGTTGGTTGGGATTTCCACTACGTCTAACTTGTAAATTTGCCACAACTCACCGGCTTCGGTAACTGCAGTTCCGGTCATACCCGCTAATTTGCTGTACATACGGAAGTAATTCTGCAACGTAATGGTAGCAAAAGTTTGGGTAGCGGCTTCAATTTTTACATTTTCTTTGGCTTCAATGGCTTGGTGCAATCCGTCAGAATAACGACGACCATCCATGATACGACCGGTTTGTTCGTCAACGATTAGGATTTTGTTATCCATAATAACGTATTCCGTGTCTTTTTCGAACAAAGTATATGCTTTCAACAACTGCGTCAGCGTGTGAATTCTTTCTGATTTTACACTGAAATCTTGGAACAATCTCTCTTTGGCTTCCGCTTCTTGGTCTTTTTCTAGGTTTTGTTTTTCGATATTGGCAATCTCCGTTCCGATATCCGGTAATATAAAGAAATCGTCTGAAGTATCTTTAGATAAGAATTTGATACCGCTATCGGTCAATTCTACCTGATTGTTTTTTTCTTCGATTACAAAGTACAAAGCTTCGTCCACTTCCGGCATTCTGCGGTTGTTGTCTGACATGTATTCGTTTTCGGTTTTTTGCAAAAGAGCTTTCATTCCTTCTTCACTTAAAAACTTGATTAAAGCTTTGTTTTTAGGTAACGAACGGTAAGCTCTTAACAATTGGAAACCACCATCTTTGGTATTGCCTTCTTTGATTAAACGTTTGGCTTCGGTTAGGAAACCGTTGGCCAATTGGCGTTGTAAGTTGTATAAGTTTTCGATTTTCGGTTTCAGTTCGTTGAACTCGTGTCGGTCTCCATCAGGCACCGGTCCTGAGATAATCAAAGGCGTTCTGGCATCATCAATCAATACCGAATCCACCTCGTCGACAATGGCGTAGTTGTGTTTTCTTTGTACCAAATCTTCCGGAGAATGCGCCATGTTATCACGCAAGTAGTCGAAACCGAATTCGTTATTGGTTCCGTAAGTGATGTCGGCTTCGTAGGCTTTTCTACGTGCGTCAGAGTTGGGCGAGTGATTGTCAATACAGTCTACTGTCAAGCCGTGGAATTCGAATAAAGGTGCTTTCCA
Source organism: uncultured Flavobacterium sp. (assembly GCF_946482535.1). The sequence goes on along the minus strand of NZ_CAMLRU010000117.1, from coordinate 869 downwards.
CGTGCTGTCACGTTTAGCCAAATAGTCATTCACTGTTACCAAGTGAACGCCGTTTCCGGTCAAAGCGTTTAAGTAGAGTGGCAATGTAGCCACCAATGTTTTTCCTTCACCGGTTTGCATCTCGGCAATTTTACCTTCGTGTAAAACGATACCACCAATTAACTGTACATCGTAATGCACCATGTCCCAAGTAATTTCTTTTCCGGCAGCATTCCAAGAGTTGGCCCAAATGGCTTGGTCACCGTCTAAGGTGATGTATGATTTGGTAGCCGAAAGTTCTCTGTCTTTGGGAGTAGCTGTTACAGTAATGGTTGTATTTTCTTTAAATCGACGAGCCGTTTCTTTGATTACAGCAAAGGCTTCAGGAAGGATTTCGCTCAATACTTTTTCGGAGATTTCATAAGCTTCTTTCTCTAAAGCATCAATAGTGTTGTAGATATCCTCTCTAAGGTCGATGTCGGCTGTATTTTCCGCCTGTGTTTTTTTGGCTTCAATTTCAGCGTCTTGTTTGGCTCGAGCTTGTTTGATTTTTTCTTTGAATTCAACAGTTTTAGCTCTTAGTTCGTCGTGAGACAAAGCTGCTAAAACGGGTTCTAAAGCTTTTATTTTATTGATATAAGGTTGCGTTGCTTTGACGTCTTTTTGTGATTTGTCGCCTATAAAAGCTTTGATAATGCTATTGATGAAACTCATAATGGGTTTGTATTTTATGTTTTAATCCCTTGTTAAGGAGTGCAAATTTAAACAAAAAAAAAGCCCGAAACGGACTTTTTTCTTGGTTGTGATTGTTTATTTTTTTTAATATTCATCCTCGTTCCAAAGATAATCTTCGTCCGTTGGATAGTCCGGCCAAATCTCTTCCATTGATT
>NZ_CAMLRU010000116.1 GCF_946482535.1 uncultured Flavobacterium sp. | reverse complement strand
GTATAGTTTATTTTATTGTGAAATTTTACAGCCACAAACAAGGCTATTGAAAAAAGTGCCAACATTAAAAGATTTTCAAAACTCGCCAAATACATGACCTGCGAATCGGCATCAAAAAAAAGGGGACGAAAATGAAAAGAAAACCATCGGTAAAAATAATTATACTCCAACATGGGAACATAAGAGCCTGAATGTTTGAATGATAAAATAGAATACTCATTAAAATAAGTTATTCTGTCCCAATCCCAATAGCGTATAGCCGAGAGTTGAAAAACCATGTAGAGTAACCCCAAACCCATTAGCCCAAAAATGAGTGCAAGACTAATTCTTCTTCTGAGCGCCATCTCTTTTTGAAAGAAATAAACCAAACCTATTGCGGCCGTTAACATTAAAGCCACATGCGGTCTGATAATTAACACCAACAAACACCCTGCAATGGCGTTGAATGTAAAATATTTTTTTATCGTCAAAGCATAAAAAACAGCGGCAATTCCCCAAAAAACTAAGGCTTCTTTGCCTAACGAAGCTGTCCAGACATGAAGATTCGGTAATAAAAAAATTAAATATAAAAAATTAAACCCTTTGTAAGTAAGCGTGTCTTTCAGCAACAAACTTGCCCATTGCATCCATTTTAAAATCCCCAAAAAACCAATGGTACCGTAGAGTAAAAACCCAAACCAAAAAGGTAGACCCGACTCGACTAAAGGATAATTTAAAAACAAGATAAAATTAGTACCGTAATCGGCAAAGTCAAACCATGAATACTGAACAAAATCAAGCTTTTTTCCCCAATATAAATGGGCATCGGAGACACCTCTGGATACTCGCGATTGATAGGCATAAACAATGAATAACAAGTGATAGCCAAATAGTAATATATAATTCTTGGTTTTCAAAATCAATATATTATTTTGAATGCTCCTTTAAAAATTGCGCCAAGTATTTTGAAAACTCTTCTGCTCCTTTTTTGGACAAATGATCCACATCTTTCCAATTATCAAGATTATTATTACCATTATAGAAGTCGCTAAAATCGTAATAAGTAATACCCTTAGAATCCATAAATAACTTCATAGCCCCATTGTCTTTTTTACATTGGTCTTTATAAATTGGAGCAGTAAAAACAATCAACTCTTTGTTGTTTCTTTTACAAAACAAAATAATATCATTTATATATTTTTCGCTCAGTTTGGAAATCTGATACCTATTTTGACATTCAAAATCATTGGCTTCTTTTGCAAGCTTTTTGAGAAAAATAGCTTTCTGTGATTTGTTGTTTTTTATGGGATCGTAACCATCATACTTTTTATAATCATACTTTGGTCTGACAAAATTTGAAGCTAATGCTAACACAAGTCCATTATAATCTAATGACCATAAAAAGGTTGAAAAATAATTATTCCGACCGGCATTATCTATTTGTGTTTTTATGATATCATTTTGATGGTATTTAACCGCTAAAGCATCCAAATCCTCCGCATTGTATTGGTTATCAAAAATATTTTTGGTATCTAATTGCAACACCACTGTTTGCTTCTTTCTTTTTGGTAAAGTTTGTATTAAAGTAGCACTAAAAGCTGTTTTTCTTCCATTTACACCAATATTGAAACTTGAATAGCTAAAATACTTTGGATTAATATGATGATTTGTTCTTGAGTTCCCGAAAAAGATAATTTCAGTGGTATCCTTAACCTTAAAAAAATGATTCAATTTTCCAACTCCTTCACCAACCAATACTCTTTTATCCATTTGCAACAAGCCGAAAAAGACAATTTTATCAATAACAAGAACTGATAAAAGAACAATTAAAAATAGTTTCAGTGACTTCATTAGAATTGAAAATAGATAAAATTAGTAGACGTAGAGTAAAATAAAATAATCAGCATACTGAAAAAGCATAGTAAAGTAATCAAACTAATCGTTTTTATACTACTACCATAAGAGGCTATAGCAATATTCTTTTTAAACATATAAACATCAAAACCAAGACCTATCAACAATACTAAAACAGAATTCAACATCGTGTTGATATTACCTATAAACGGAACACCATAATCAAATGAGAAAAATTTGGAGATAATGAAAAGCGAAGATTGAATATCGGAAGAACGGAAGAAAACCCAAGCTATGACCACTATAGCAAATGTCATTATTCCGCCTAAAAAACCAAAATCATTAATTTTTAATTTCTGAAAAGAGAATTTTTCCAAACTCAACACCAACCCATGAATACCGCCCCAAATGACAAAATTCCACGAAGCGCCATGCCACAAACCACCGAGTAACATTGTAATCATCAAATTTCGGTAAGTAATTCTTATCCCTTTTCTATTTCCTCCCAAAGAAATGTACAAATAGTCTCTTAGCCAAAAAGACAAAGACATATGCCATCTTCGCCAAAATTCTGTTAGTGACTTTGAAAAATAAGGCAAATTGAAATTGTCTAAAAGTCGAATTCCAAAAAGTTTAGCGGTTCCAATAGCAATATCCGAATAGCCTGAAAAATCAAAATAAATTTGGAAAGCGTAAAATACAGACGCTAAAACTAAGGAACTGGAATTATGAACTTCAGCATTCCCATAGATGCTGTCCACATAAACTGCTAGACTGTCTGCAATGACCATTTTTCTAAAAAACCCCATGGCTATCTGAAACAATCCTTCTCTGAAATACTTATCGGTAAAGTACCTTTTGGTTTTTAACTGTGGTAGTAAATGAGTTGCGCGCTCAATAGGTCCGGCAACTAACAATGGGAAGAAACTAACGAATAATGAATAGGTAACTATGTCCTTTTCGGGTTTAATTTTATCTTTATAAATATCTATGACATAAGACAAACCATGGAAAGTATAAAAAGAAATTCCCACCGGTAAAATGATGTCTAAAGTTGAAAAGTTAGATTGAAAACCAATGCCTTTTAAAGACTCCTGCAGAGAATCAATAAAGAAATTGTAATATTTAAAAAAACCTAAAAACCCAAGATTTACACCAATACTAATCCAAAACCAAGCTTTTTTGCCTATGGCTGTCTTAGAATCATACATTTTTATACCGGTGTAATAATCTAAGGATGTTGAAAAAACCAATAAAAACAAAAATCGCCAATCCCACCAACCATAAAAGATATAACTGGCAACAAGCAGCAAAACATTTTGGTAAATGATATTTTTTTTAGACAACAGCCAATACAGGATAAAAACTATCGGAAAGAAAAGTGCAAAAGCATAAGAATTAAAAATCATTATCTGACTGTTGAATTATAATTGAATAAAAGTTTATTTTACGAAAGCGATTTTATTTTATTACCAACCTCATCCATCGTCAGACTTTCCATACCATAAGTTTGTTGACAATGATTAAAAATAGTTATAATTTCCTGCAAGGTTTGTAGGGCATTGTTTGTATCAACTCCAAAATTATGCGGATGCCACCACAAATGATAAACTTCACCCTTTTGAGCCGCTTGGATTATTTCATTTTTTATGCGTGACAGCCTAGTTGTATTGAGCATATTAAATCGATGTTGTGGTCTTAAAAAACGACTGGCCTTTTGACCTACTACACTATCAGGTTTGACTGTTTCAATGGGATATGATTTTTTACCTAAAGGAAGATAAGCATCTCCGGTTCGGGCCAACTTTGAGAATAATGTATCCGGTTTTGTAGTATCCCAATACCAATCATCGGGATTAGTGCGTATCGTTGTTATTAAATTTTTGGCACAAACATCTAAATAATCTTTATTGAACTGATTGCGAGGAAAAACCAAAGACTTTAAATCGATATTGAATTTTTTACCCATTAAAACGGCTTGTTGTATGTCGGCCTCAAATTGTTCGATGGTTTGTCCGTTCTCCAAACAATAGTAATGAGAATAGGTATGGGTTCCAATTTCTTGCCCTTTTACGCTTTGAATAGCTTTTATCAAACTTGGCGCAAAAAAGTATTGGTCGTACCCACTTTTTTGATGCGCTTTTCCGTAATCGTAAGGATTTAGTTTGGCTCTTTCATAAGTGGGCAATACCGATGGTTGATTAGTCAGCCATTCGTCCCAATTTTCATTAAAAAGCATCCCTACAGTAGCCCAAGTGACGTGAATGTTTTGTTGCTCGAAAACTTCTAACATTTTAGGAATAGCATACAAAGTATTATTGAAATAAGACACTTTGTCTTTAATGACTATGTGGTCAAAGATACCCCAAACCAATTCAAAATCGAGCGATATGACTAATGCGCCTCTATTCATGATTAAGCAGTTGTTAATTGGTTTTTGTCTGTTGATTTTAATTTTTGTTCTTTCAACCATTTTTCATTCGCTAAAAAATAATAAATAACAAAAAACCCAAAATACATCACCATTGATTTTTGTCGCATGATAATTCCCAAGTTAGACATCACAAAGGTCATAGCGAAGGAAGTTAATAAGAAAACTATTCCGGACATTTTCACCAAATAAGGTGCTTTTCGGATGAATTTCACAAATCGCCAACTGCATATTTTTAAGAACAATAAGATATATAAAAAGTTTTCAAGTGAGCTGAAAAGCCCCAGAATATTGGGAGAATCCACAAATAATGGCCGAAACCAAAAAGTAAAAAACTTTAGTGGTAAAGGATAATTATTCATATCAATTCCGGACCCGGCTTTTTCTGAAAGCCCCAAAGCCCTTCCTTCTGAAAATTGTTCAAAATCATCAACCACATTTTCAGAATTCTCTAATTGAGCTACAGCCAAAATAGTCGTACTGGCTTGATAAAGAAACCCCATTGAAATCAATAAAATGAGGATTTTAACATTCATCTTCAGTTTATCTCTACCGGTTAACAATCCGACCATAACCCCAACCAACATAAAAAGCATTACGTGTGGTCGAACCATATACACCAAAAAAGCCCCCAAAATCAAAGGGAATAATCTCTTCTGTGGAAATTTAATAGCCTGTGTAAACATCATTAACCCCATAAAAATGATAGACCCTTTACCTAAGGAAACCGTCCAAAAATGCATATTAGGCAAAAAAAGCAATAGGGTAAGCAAATCAAACCTTTTAAAAACCTTGACATTTATGGTGATGTTTTCCTTAAAAAAAAGATAAGCATAGACAAAGCCGATGTAGCCCATCCAAGAAAATATCAACATCATGGTAAGGTAGGAAAACCCTAATTGTACAAAAGGAGCTGCAACAAAGCTTATAAACTTAGTCCCTGGTTCAAAAAACATTATCCAATCATCTCCAATATTATTAGAAACTTTGAAATAACGTATCGAATCTGAAGGATTAAAACTGGCATAAACAGCATAGAGGATAAAAAAAAGCAAGTGATACCAATACAACTTATTGAGAAGCGGCTTATCCAAAAAAGAATATTTTCTGGATAAACTACCCAAAAGGAATTTGTTTAAAATCAGTAGTAGTATAAAAATGATTATGAAAACAAAATCAATCATCTAAAATAATTCTAGGTCACCCAAACTGTATTTCCAATTGGAAATATCCAGAGCTTTGTTAATAAATGAGGTTTGTTGTGTCATTGGTTTAAAAGTGAGCTTTGGCCCAAACTTACCAAAAAACCGAAACCCAAATAAATTTTTATCGGCCACTGTCAGTATCCAACAATTGTTTTTGAAGGCATACTGTAGAACTGAATTCCTAATCAAAGCATAATCTGCTTTCGGATTGGCACTTAAAAGTTCAACTACCCTAAGTTCGTTAAAAAAACGATGCTTTTTAATATACATGGCCACATACCAGCCATCCTTTGAAATAACCGTATAAGCTTGCATAGGATTTTCTTCAAAACGCCACTTCAAATAAGCCGCCGATTTAGGTGTAAAGATGCTGTTTTTTTTTGACAAATCATCGTTGTGTTGCTTACAAATAACCTCTAATTCCGAAGTCGAAATGGAATTTGACAACACTATTTTCTTAGAAAAAAGCCCTTGAATAACATAAGCCAATACAGGCACTACCGCTATCGGAATGGCATCAACAATCTGCCAGCCCATTTTTAAATAACCGGGTCTGCTTTGATTATTGGGGGTATTAAATATAAAACAATCTCCTTTTTGGGCGACTTCATCCAGAGCTTGTAAAGTAAGTTTTTTAAAAATCCCTTTCCCTTGATGGTTGGGATGTGTAGCGGTATCAACCGCTCTGTAGGCTGTCCATAAAGTGGTTCCTATTTGCCAACGCCACTGCATTAATGCCCTAACTCCTATCAAATGCTCTCCTTCAAAAGCCAATAAAACGTGCGATGCTCCAAAGGGGTTTTCTTCATGCTTAAAATCCCATACAACGGTTGATTTTTTGATCAACCCTTCGCCTAAACTTAACTTAAGCAATTCAATTATAGCGGGTTTATCGGAAGACTTTGAAGCTCTGACTATCATGATTTATAAGTTAAATAATGTAACTCTAACGCTTTCACCATTGCCACTATACTAAAACTTTCTGTGACTCTTTTGCGGGCTTGCTTTTGGTATTGGCTCAATAACTCGGGCTGATTACTTAAGGAAACCAATGCATTAGATAATTTTTCCCATTCGTCAACCGATTCCAACAACCCGTCTTCACCCGGTCGAATCACTTCTTTGATGCCGCCCGCATCTGTTGAAACGATAGCGCACTGCATACTCATCGCTTCTAATAAAGCAATCGGCAACCCTTCAAAAGAGGAAGACATCATAAAAATGTCCATGGCTTCGTAATAGGGTTTTACATCGGTTTGCAATCCGGCAAAAAAAACTTTTCCCTCTAAATTAAGTGCTTGGAATTTGGCCTTTATTTCATCTTCTAAAACACCTGCTCCTACTATAATTCCTTTTATTTTAGGGTTTTTATCAATAGCTGCAGCCATAATTTCGAGCCATTTGTCTAATCTTTTCTGAAATCTGAAAACAGCCACTGTGCCAACCACTATAGCCTCTTTGTCAATTTGAAACGCTTGCCTGATATCTTTTATTGGCAGCGAAGTTTGTCTTTGAAAACTCTCCGTATTTACGCCGTTTAAAATGGTTTTACAGGCAATCACGGGTCGAATTGCATTTTGGATTGAAGAACTGACATCTTGCGACACTCCAATCGCCAACGATTGGGAATTAAATGTCCACTTATTGAGATAACGGGTAATAAAATGATACCGTTCTTGTAAGTTGTGTTCGGTATAAAGGGTTGGAATTTTAGTGAGTTTATGCACCAATCGGCTCACTAATCCGGCCCAAGGCAAGTGGGCGTGAATAACTTGTATCTTGTTCTCTTTACAATATTTAATAATTTTAGGGTATTGCAAAAAGAGCTCAATGTTGTTATTGGCTTTTAGGCAAGTTACTGTACCGCCTGCCTTTTCTATGGCTTCTACCATTTGATTTTTCCATGGTAAAAAATAGATATAATGAAACTCAAACTTTGATTGATCGTGTAATTTTAAAGTTTCGGGCAACAACATTTCCGCTCCGCCTCGACCTAAAGATTTGATGATATGTAGTACTTTAATTTTTTCCAAAATAAAAATTTTAGGGCTTTGTTGTCTTAAGGTAAACGGCTTCAAACTGTTGGGCAATAGCCCTATTGTTGTATTTTTTATTGACTAAATCAAATGCATTCTTCACCAGCACTTCATTATTTTCGGTAAGTGCTTTAATCATGGCAGCCACAAATATACTTTCGTCATTTTTAGGAACTAAATATCCTGTGGTTAAATTATCGATAACTTCTGATATACCGCCAACATCGTAAGCCACAACCGGTACTTTACAGTACATAGCTTCTAAAATAACGCCGGGCAAACCTTCAATAATACTGGGTAAAACCAATAAATCGGCTTTGGCAATATAATCCATCGGATTGGAAATCCAACCGTAAAAAGTAATTTTATCTTTTAAATTCATCTTAGCAACCAATTCTTCAAGGTCCTTTTTCTTAGGCCCTTCACCCAATAAATGAAGATGCGCATCAGGTTGCAACGCCAAGAGTTGTTTAAAAATAACCAACAATCTTTCGTGATTTTTTTCGAACGTGAAACCGCCTACATGGATGATATGGTATTGGGCATGTCTTCCTCCTTTCCATTGCACTTCTTGTAAGGGATTGATTTCGATACCAACCGGGATAACTATTGTTTTTGAAGTGGTTTCCGGAAAAAGCACATTGAGATCTTTTTTGGAATTTTCAGAAACTGAGACTATCAAAGCGGTATTTTGATAGAGTGCCTTGTTAATCCATTTTATTATTGGATTTTTAAGATACAGACTTACCATACTGGCATTTCTGGCAATAATGGGTGATTTCCAACGGAATGTTTTTTGGGATAAAACAGCAAACTTCAAGGTATCGCCGGCGTTGCACTGAATGACATCGGGTTGGTGTTGTTCAATGAGTTTGGCCAATAACTGCCAACCTTGATAAT
>NZ_CAMLRU010000115.1 GCF_946482535.1 uncultured Flavobacterium sp. | reverse complement strand
TTTTCGATGATTTCCGGGAAATCCTCACGCGGCATAGTGATGTAGGCAATTAAACCTGTAACAACTATCAGAAAAGTGAAGATATATACAGTAACTCTGTTGTCTACTGCCCAACTCGATATACCGAATTCTTTATTTTGATGTGACATATTTTTTAGTTTAAAGTTGTTTAATTTGGTTTAAAGGTTTTATAAGACTGTTTTTAAACAATCTTAAACTCTAAACAATCTTAAACCATTTTTTAAAAGTTTAGTTTCATTCCTTCTGAAATATTGTTTACCCCTTCGGTCACAATGATATCATTGGCTGATAAACCGCTTAGGATTTCAGTAACATTGTCAGATGATTTTCCAACGGTAACAATCACTTTTTTTGCTTTACCGGTTTTGCCGTTGCTGTCTTCAACAACATAAATAAATTTATCTCCGGTTCCGTCTTCTTGTACTACATTGGTTGGTACTACGATGGCTTTCTTATTGATATAATCGGTGATTTTTAGTTTGGCCACTTGGTTAGGACGCAACAAGTTTTCCGGATTAGGAACGCTTACTTCAATCCCGAAGCTTCGGTTGCTTGGATTGATGAAGTTGCCTATTTGACGCACCTTACCTTTGTAAGTTTTGCCTAATGATGTCAAGAACACATCTACTTCAGTACCTACTTTTAATTTTCCGATGTAAGTTTCAGGAACGGTTGTCGAAACATACATATTGCTCAAGTTGACGATGCGCATTAACCCTTGTGGGCTTGGGGCAACCACTTCTCCTTTTTCTACAAAAACTTCATCTATAGTTCCGGTGAATGGTGCACGGATGATGGTTTTAGCCAATTGCGCTTTGATTTGAGCCACGGCTTTTTGAGCAGAAACCATTTGGGTTTGTGCTTGCAAATACTGAATTTCCGAACCGATTTTTTTATCCCAAAGATTTTTTTGTCTTTCATAAGTAGTTTTCGCCAAATTGTATTGGTTTTCGGCACTGGCCAATTGTTGGCTCATTCCCGCATCGTCTACACGACCTAAGACTTGTCCTTTAGAAACTTTTTGTCCGGCTTTAACAGTTAGTGAAGTTAAGGTTCCGCTGAATTCAGGTTGTACTAAAATATTTTCTTTAGTATCAACACTTCCTTGAATGTCGATGTAATGATTGAAAATAGTGTCTTTAACCGTTAATACCGAAACCAAAGCTTCTTCTTTTTTGACATCTAAAGAGGCCAAAGCTTCTTCGATTTTGGTAATTTCAGCTTGCAACGCTGTTTTTTTGGCCTGCAATCCTGCGACATCTTTCTTTTCAATGAGTTGGTCTAATGATTGTGTATTTTCTTTGTTTCCACAAGCGTAAAGGAATACGGCTAATAGGGAGAATATAATTGTCTTCTTCATGTTGTATAGATTAGTTTTTATTGATGATTTTTTCTAAAGTTGCTTTTTTATTGATGATGTTTACCATGGATTGCAGGTAGCTTTGCTGTGCCGTGTACAATTGTCTTTGGGCTTCGCTGAAGTCAAAACTGGAAGATAACCCTTCGGTAAACTTGATTTGTTGTTTTCTTTCAATGCGTTCGGCCAAATTCAAATTGTTTTTCGCGGTAGCATATTCTTCGATACTGAATTCGTATTCGCTTCTGGCTTTTTCGTATTCTAATTTTAACTGCTGTTCGGTTTGCGTTAATTGGGTTTTGGCTTGGTCTAAAGCGATTTTGGCTTGCTGTGTTTTAGCATTTCTCCCGAAACTGCTGAAGATGGGTACATTTAAACTTACGCCTAAATTGGAGAAGTTATTCCACTTTTGATCACTGCTGGTAAAATTAAATTCGTTAGCAAAAGAATTGTAGCCAAAGTTGACATTGGCAGCCAAGGAAGGCAAGGCTTTACTTCTCTCTAATTTTAACTCCAAAGATTTTTGCTCTTGAAAATTTGACGCCATTTGATAATTGATGTTATTGGTCACGGCAAATTCTCCTTTACTAAAGGCCAAATCCAAGTTTGAAGTGGTAAGATTGTCTAATTTATCGGTTAGTGTCAATTCCTCATCAATGTCCATTCCTAAAGTGAATTTTAACATCTTGGTAGCCACATCTAAAAGTCTGCGGGTATTGTTTAAATTACTTTCAATAGAAGCCAAAGTGATTTGTAACTGTTCCACATTTTCTTCCTCTATCAAACCGTTTTTGAAAGTTTCTTCGGTATCATGCAAGGTTTTAGATAAGGTGCTTTTGTTCTTTTCCAATATGGAAATGCTTTCTTGGGCTAATAAAACATTTCCATAAGCATTGATGACCATTTCTCTGATTTCGGTATTGCTTTTTTGTTTGGCGTTTTCATAATACTTCAAATAGGTTTTTGAAGCTTGAAGCGCCACGATATAAGAACCGTCAAATAATAGCTGACTTAAGGTGGCTTGGGCATTCATATTGTGTTTGGTGCCAAAGGCAAAAGTTAACACATCTGAAGGACTTCCGCCAAACGGACCGCCACCTGCGGCACCTTGTTGGGTTAGCTCGAAATTATTGAGGTAAGTCAAACCCGCATTGATTTGCGGCAAACCGGCTGCTGTGGTTTCCCATTTCTTTTGTTTGGCAGCGGCAATGTCTCTATTGGCATTGATAGCCGAATAGTTGTTTTGCAAAGCATGTTCAATCGCTTGTTGCAAGCTGAAAGCATAGCTTTGTTTTTGTTCTTGGGCTTGTAAGCTGCTTACAAGTAAGAGTAAAGTTAATAACAAGTTGTTTTTCATAGATTGATGATTATATATTGGTTTTTAAATGTTTTTCGAGTTCAATAATTCCTTCGGGTGTGGCAATCGCTCTGGTATGATATTCAAGGGCTTTGGCTTCGAGTTCGTAGGCTTCTTTTTCCAACATTGTATTTTCATTGATAGAAAAAATTAGGGTGTAATAGAACTTTACGGCTGCTTCAATGTCGGTTTCCTTTCGATACAAACCTTCTTTAATGCCTTTTTGGATATTTTGACGAAACATGTGGCTGCAATCTTCGATTTCGTTGCACATCATTTTTTCGTAAATTTCCGGGTAATGTTTTTTGAGTTGATAGGCCGGAGATTGGTCAAAGGATTGAAACATTTGTTTGAACATTTCTCTGATTTGAAAATTTTCGGCAATGGCATTGTGATTTTGCGCTACCACACTGTCCATCAAGGCATGTATTTTTTGATGAACCACCTCGGTGCCTTCTTCAATCAGCTTTTCCTTGTTACTGAAATATTTGTAAATCGTTTTTTTGGAAATACACATTTCACACGCAATATCATCCATGGTAACACTCTTGAAACCCAGTTTCAAAAACATGTCGGTCGCTTTTTTGATGATTTTATCTTTCATGAGCATGTTAAAATTATGGGGCAAAAGTAAGATGGAAACTTTAAACACTAAAATAGTTTCCAAAGTATTAACGTAAATTTAACATTGAGTAAAAAGTACATTTTTGTAAAGCGGTGAGAATAGCCTAAATTAGCCGAAAATATTTTTCATGCGCGCAATCTCTGATTACCAAGAAATAATTTCCGCTCATTTTAAGGCGCTAACGCTCGACAAAGAGCCGAATAATTTATATGAACCGATTCGTTATATTCTTTCCCTTGGTGGTAAAAGACTGCGCCCGGTTTTAACTTTAATGGCAACAGAAGTCTTTGATACAGATTGTCAAAAAGCCATTCAAGCGGCTACAGCCGTTGAGGTTTTTCATAATTTTTCGCTCATTCACGACGATATTATGGATGATGCGCCTTTGCGAAGAGGAAACGAAACCGTACACGAAAAATGGGATTTAAACACCGGAATTCTTTCGGGTGATGCGATGCTGATTTTGGCGTACCAATTTTTTGAAACCTATGAGCCGAATGTCTTTAGAGAATTAGCCAAATTATTCAGCAAAACTGCTTTGGAGGTTTGTGAAGGCCAACAATACGATGTAGATTTCGAAACGCGTGACGATGTTACCATTCCGGAATACTTGAAAATGATTGAATACAAAACAGCAGTTTTAGTGGCTGCCGCTATGAAAATGGGCGCCATTGTAGCCGAAACTTCGGAAGAAAATGCCAATGCGATATATGATTTCGGACTCAATTTAGGCATTGCGTTTCAATTGCAAGATGATTATTTAGATGCTTTCGGGAATCCGGAAACCTTTGGGAAACAAGTTGGCGGTGATATCATCGAGAATAAAAAGACTTATCTTTACCTTAAAGCGTTAGAATACTCGAAAGAAACTGAAAAAGAACAATTGTTGCATCTGTTCTCCATTCAGCCAAGTGATAATACCGATAAAATCAATTCGGTGAAACAAATTTTTAACCAAACCGGAGCGAGTGATGCTACCCAAAGCGCCATTCAAGAGTATACTTTAAAAGCCTTTGAAACTCTGGATAAAATGAATATCAGCGAAGATAAAAAAGCAGTTTTAAAAGCTTTCGGAGACAAATTAATGAGTAGAAATGTCTAATTTCATTACACCTATATCAATCGACCAATTACTTTCGGAAGCCGAGAAAGAAAACTTGTATGCCAAACTCATTGAGCAACTCAACAAGGATTTCAATTTTGCCAACGAAGCGGTTGATTTTCCCCAAAGTACCACGCCGTATGAATTGAAGGTGCAATTACACGAAAAAGTATATCGCTTAATCCAATACAAATACGCTGAACTTCTCAATTTGCTTTACATTATTGATGTGCCGGAAGAAAATATCAAACAATTGGACGGGAGTGATACCGTCGAGCTTTCCGAGCAAATCGCTTTTTTAATTTTAAGAAGAGAGTGGATGAAAGTTTGGTTCAGAAACCGCTATTAAAACTTCTCCAAAAACAAGTTCAAAATACCGCTCGCAATTGCACTTCCAAAATCGGAAACACCATTCGGATTGAAAGAATCTATCTTTGTTCCATCAATGCCATAAAGGGAAAACGATTTGGTATTGGTTAAATGATATTGATTGCTGATATTGACATAATGGTCGTTCATTTGGGTAATCGGATTGTAAATAACTAATAAATTTTCATCCGTATATTTTCTGTAATCAGTAAGATTAAAACTTAATGAAATATTCTTTATCGATAAGGTTGGCGAATTAGCCTGAAATGAGCTATTAGTTTTACCCAAAGTAAATGAAACCTGATTTTGAGAAAATCCTAAAAAACTCAGTAGTAAAAACAAGAGGTATAATATTTTCTTCATCACTTAAAAATAAACCCTAACAAACGGCATAAAGGCATCGCCATACAAATCTTTATCCTTGTCAAAAAGCAAATTAAATCGAGCCCCAATAGTGACATTATCGGCCCGATAACCGCCGCCGACATACAAACCGGTATTCCAAAAACTGCGTTTTACATTGTCGTATAAATCGTCGTAAGTGGTGTTCACATGTACTTCTTCAACCTCTAAAGAAAGCTGAATTTCCTCAATGGGATTATAAAGTCCGATAATACTTCCGCCAACCACATTTGAGGAATAAAAATTCTTTTGTTTTAAACGGCTGTATTGCAATCCGGTGCCCAGGGCAAAATGTTCGTTAAAATTGTAAATAGCACTCGGCGCAATGGTAATATCGGTAAAATCGTTACCAATGGCTACGCCCAATCCGCCGCCAAATTGTACGTTGTCCCAAAAACTTTCCGTTTCCGCTTTGGGTAATTTCTGTTCTTGTGAAAATACGCTAAAAGAAAGGATTAAAAACAACGTCAGCGAGACTCGTTTGCCTAATGTTTCAATGGTATTCTTTTTCATGGCATTGTATATATTTATTTAGCGTTATAAATATACTAAAATGATTGAAAGATTATTACAAATGTCATACTTTTGCAACTGATTTTCTAATACTAAGAATATTTACAGCTAAAATCATGGATAGGTTTTCCTTTTTAAACGCAGCACACACCGAATTTTTTGCCGATTTATACGAACAATACCTTCAAAATCCCGATAGCGTAGAGCCAAGTTGGAGAGCCTTTTTTCAAGGGTTCGACTTCGGAATGACGACTTACAACGAGGAGCAAGCCGGAGCGCAAATAGTGGCCGCATTAAACGACAATCAAGATTGGAGTGTCGTTTCCGATAAATTGCAAAAAGAGTTTAATGTTTTACGATTAATTGACGGCTACAGAACCCGTGGTCATTTGTTCACCCAAACCAATCCGGTGCGTGATCGTAGAGTATACGAGCCGAATTTAGATATCGAAAATTTCGGTCTGACTTCAGCCGATTTGGATACGGTTTTTGATGCGGCTAAAATTTTAGGAAAACAACCTTCAACCTTAAAGCAAATTCTGGAGGTTTTGAAACGCATGTATTGCCAACACATCGGTATCGAATACATGCACATGGAAAATCCGATTTTTGTGAATTGGGTACAAGAAAGATTAAATAAAAACGACAACCAACCCAACTTTGATGCCGACCAAAAGAAACACATTTTAGGAAAGCTAAATGAAGCGGTTTCTTTTGAAAACTTTTTGCATACCAAATACGTAGGCCAAAAACGTTTCTCTTTAGAAGGTGGTGAAAGTATCATACCGGCTTTAGACGCGTTGATTGAATCAGCAGCCGAAAAAGGGGTAGAGCATTTCGTAATGGGAATGGCGCACAGAGGTCGTTTGAATACCTTGGCCAATATTTTCGGCAAAGCTACTCAAGACATTTTTTCTGAATTTGATGGGAAAGATTACGATAAAGAATATTTCGATGGTGACGTAAAATACCACTTAGGCTTAACCTCGGAAAGAAAAACCCAATCGGGTAAAAAAATCAACATCAATTTAGCGCCGAATCCATCGCACTTGGAAACTGTTGGTGCTGTAATTGAAGGAATCACCAGAGCTAAACAAGACAAATATTTCCCGAATGATTTCTCCAAAGTATTGCCAATTGCTGTTCACGGTGATGCGGCGGTGGCCGGACAAGGAATCGTTTACGAAATTGTACAAATGGCGCAATTAGACGGTTACAAAACCGGTGGAACCATTCATATTGTCATCAACAACCAAGTTGGTTTCACGACTAACTATTTAGATGCGCGTTCGTCAACATACTGTACTGATGTGGCCAAAGTGACTTTGTCGCCCATCCTTCACGTGAATTCAGACGATGCGGAAGCGGTGGTTCATGCCATGTTATTCGCATTAGACTTCAGAATGCAATTCGGAAGAGATGTTTTCATCGATTTGTTAGGGTATAGAAAATATGGCCATAACGAAGGCGATGAACCTCGTTTTACCCAACCGTTGTTGTATAAATTAATCGCGCGTCACAAAAACCCGCGTGATATTTACTCCGAAAAATTAATCACTGCCGGTATCGTAGATGCGGCTTATGTGACCAAAATAGAAAACGAATACAAAGCTAAGCTGGATGAAAATCTTCAAGCTTCTCGTAAAAAAGATTTGACCATCATCAAACCTTTTATGCAAGACGAATGGAAAGGCTTTGTGCAGGTTTCCGATGACGAAATGTTGAAAAAAGTCGACACCAAATTCGACCAAAAGAAATTAGACGTCATCCTGGAAACTATTTCCACTCTACCGTCAGACAAAAAATTCATCAGTAAGATTACCAAAATCGTCACCGACAGAAAAACGATGTATGACAACGACACCATCGATTGGGGAACGGCCGAAGCTTTGGCTTACGGTTCGTTACTAACCGAAGGTTACGACATTCGTTTGTCGGGTCAAGACGTTGAAAGAGGAACTTTCTCGCACCGTCATGCCGTAGTAAAAGTGGAAGACAGCGAAGAAGAGGTAATTCTTTTAAATACACTTAAAGATAAAAAAGGGAAGTTCAATGTGTTCAACTCTTTCCTTTCTGAATATGGTGTTCTTGGATTTGACTACGGTTATGCCTTAGCCAATCCGAATGCCTTAACCATTTGGGAAGCACAGTTCGGAGATTTCTCTAACGGTGCCCAAATCATGATTGACCAATACATTTCGTGTGGTGAAGACAAATGGAACAACCAAAACGGAATCGTATTGTTATTACCACACGGTTACGAAGGACAAGGTGCTGAGCACTCGTCAGCGCGTATGGAACGTTACTTACAACTTTGTGCCAAACACAATATGTACGTAGCCGATTGTACCACGCCGGCCAACTTCTTCCACTTGTTGCGTCGCCAAATGAAGACCAAATTCCGCAAACCGTTGGTGGTATTCTCGCCAAAAAGTTTGTTGCGTCACCCGTTGTGTATTTCTACGCGTGAGGAATTAGCCAAAGGCAGTTTCCAAGAGGTAATCGATGACAATTCAATCGACAAGAAAAAAGTAAAAACCGTAGTGTTCTGTACCGGAAAATTCTATTACGATATTTTAGCCGAAAGAGAAAACTTAGACAGAAAAGATGTAGCTTTGGTTCGTATCGAACAATTGTTCCCGTTGCCGGTTGAGCAATTAAAAGCTGTTATCGCAAGCTATCCGAACGCCGACGATTTCGTTTGGGCACAAGAAGAGCCGAAAAACATGGGAGCTTACAGCTATATGCTAATGAATTTCGACTTGGTTCAGTGGAGATTAGCTTCGTTAAAAGCTTACGCCGCACCGGCTGCCGGAAGTCACACTCGTGACAGAAGACGTCATGCAGATGCGATTCGTATGGTATTCGA
>NZ_CAMLRU010000114.1 GCF_946482535.1 uncultured Flavobacterium sp. | reverse complement strand
AGCTTGATAAAACCCGAAAGTTATGTTACCAATGACATCGGAATTCTTGGAATCAAAGACATTTTAAAAGAACTTGAAAAACCCGGGCTCGACCCAAGAAAAGCCGCTAAAGTTTTCGAATTTGACGCCAATGTCAAAACCATCAAAGACGTTCGTTCGGGCATGATTTTACCGGGAATTGTCAACAATATTACCGCGTTTGGTTGCTTTGTCGATATCGGAATTAAAGAAAGCGGATTGGTACACATCTCCCAACTCAAAGAAGGTTTTGTTTCCGATGTAAATGAAGTAGTCAAATTGCACCAACACGTTCAGGTAAAAGTTGTAGAGGTCGATGAAGAAAGAAAGCGAATCCAGTTGACTATGGTATTTTAGAAAGCACAAAAAATAAAAATCCCAAATTCCAACATTTTCATTGGAGTTTGGGATTTTCAATATTGTAATTTTAAGAAGTTACTCTTTGGTAGTTTCTTCTTCTTCTTTCTTAGCCGGAGCAGTAGTATCGTCTTTAGCGGCTTTTTTAAATTCTTTAACGCCACTTCCTAAACCTTTCATCAATTCCGGAATTTTTTTACCGCCAAAAAGCAATAAAACAATCGCAAGAATCAACAAGATTTGAGGCATCCCGATTTCTCCTAAAAATATCATTAAAAAGTTCATCTCGTTTGTGATTAAATTAAAACTAGGCAAATGTAGAAAATAAATCAATAGCACTGTTTATTTTAAGGGAAAGAAGATGAAAGTTTATGAAATCGATAGCAGATATAATTTCTATATTTGTAGTATAATCAAAATACAATGTCCGAAAAACGGCTCAAGCGCAAAATCATCAAGAAAAAACTATTCACGAAAAACCGTTTGGTGATTCTGAATGAAGAAACTTTTGAAGAAGTATTTTCCTTACGCCTAACCCTAATGAATGTATTTGTAGTGGCGACAATCGGCGCGTTATTGATTATTTTTATCACTACTTATATCATCGCTTTTACACCTTTACGAGAATATATTCCGGGTTATGCCTCGACTAAATTGAAAAGAGACGCGACCGAATTGGCACTAAAATCGGATTCCTTAAGCAACGCTCTCAAGAAAAATGAAGCCTATATTGCTTCCATCAGAAGGATTTTAACCGGCGATTTAGATTATGCAAAATTCAGCAAAGATTCTATTACCGCCACTAACGTTGAAAAGATATCTGAAGAAGATTTACAACCTACCGAAGCCGATTTGAAACTAAGAGAACAGGTCGCCCGAGAAGACAAATACAATCTTTTTGAAAAAGCCCAACCCAAAGTGAGCGTGGTGTTTTTCCCACCGGCAAAAGGAATGATTACTGAAAAGTTTAATCCAAAAGACAAGCATTATGCCGTTGATGTAGCTTTGGCCAAAGACACGCCGATAAAAGCCGTTTTGGCAGGAACCGTCATCTTTGCCGATTGGACACCCAATACCGGAAACGTAGTAATCATTAGACACAACAACGGATTTATTTCCGCCTACAAACATGCCGCTTCTTTAACCAAAGAACAAGGCGATACCGTAAGAACCGGTGAAGTCATTGCTTTAGCCGGCTCGACCGGTCAAGAATCCACCGGTGTACATTTGCATTTTGAATTGTGGAAAGACGGGTATCCAATTGACCCGAGTATTTTTATAGCCTTTGAATAAGATGTCCGTAAAATCTATAGCCGCCAAATTATTTGCCAAAATTATTCATAGTAAAGTCCAAGCCTGGGCTTCAAAACCTATCGAAACCCAACAAAAGGTTTTTCGGGATTTAATTACGCAAGCCCAAAACACTCAGTTTGGAAAAGACCACGATTTTGCCAACATTAAATCGTTCCAAGACTTTGCCGCCAAAGTGCCGATTAGGGATTACGAACAACTCCGTCCTTATGTGGATAAAGTAGTCAAAGGCGAAGCAAACATCCTTTGGAAAGGCAAGCCTTTGTATTTTGCCAAAACCTCGGGAACCACTTCAGGCGCCAAATACATTCCGTTGACCAAAGAATCGATGCCGTTTCATATCGAAGCCGCGAGAAACGCCATTCTAAGTTATATCCACGAAACCGGCAAAGCTGATTTTGTAGACGGCAAAATGATTTTCCTGCAAGGCAGCCCGATTTTGGAAGAAAAAAACGGAATCAAACTCGGAAGACTATCCGGAATTGTTGCGCACTTTGTGCCAAAGTATTTACAGAAAAACAGAATGCCCAGCTGGGAAACCAACTGCATAGAAGATTGGGAAACTAAAGTCGATGCCATAGTCGAAGAAACCTTTAACGAAAACATGAGCGTCATCTCGGGCATTCCGTCTTGGGTGCAAATGTATTTTGAAAAGCTGCAACAAAAAGGCAATAAACCCGTTGGTGAACTATTTAAAAATTTCAATTTATTCATTTACGGTGGCGTGAATTATGAACCTTATCGCGCCAAATTCGAAAACTTAATCGGCCGAAAAGTAGATTCCATCGAATTGTTTCCGGCTTCCGAAGGTTTCTTTGCCTACCAAGATTCCCAAAAAGAAAAAGGCATGTTGTTGTTACTCAACTCGGGCATCTTCTACGAATTTGTAAAAGCCGATGAATTCTTCCGAGACAATCCGAAACGCTATACGATAGGTGAAGTCGAGTTGGGCGTGAATTACGTTTTAATCCTTTCCACCAATGCCGGACTTTGGGCTTACAACATTGGCGATACAGTTCAGTTCACCAGTTTGAAACCTTATCGCGTCATTGTTTCGGGCAGAATTAAACATTATATTTCGGCCTTTGGCGAACATGTAATCGGGAAAGAAGTCGAGAGCGCGCTGCAAGAAGCCATGCATGGCACCAATGTTCGCGTCAACGAATTTACCGTAGCGCCGCAAATCACACCAAGCGAAGGCTTGCCTTATCACGAATGGTTGATTGAGTTTGAAAACGAACCCGAAAGCATGGAAGACTTTGCGCTCAAAATCGACCAAGCCATGCGAAAACAGAACACTTATTACGACGATTTAATTGTAGGCAATGTGTTGCGAACTGTGGTCATTACCAAAGTCGCCAAAAACGGTTTCCAAGACTATATGAAATCCATCGGCAAACTCGGCGGACAAAACAAATTGCCACGATTGGCCAACGATCGAAAGATTGCGGATTTTTTTAAAAATTAGGAGCGAAACGGCTGGGCAATTGCTAAACCGTATTCCTGCTCTCGTTAGTCGCTTTACTTTTTTTGATCAAAAAAGCAAGAGCTCCGACAATAACGAGATCAGGGCTAAAAAACAAACCAAAGGCATGAAAATAAACAGGCTAATTATTGTCTTCTTTTTACAAACACTTTGGGTTTCGGGCCAAACCAAAGGCATCGTCAAAGACAGCCTTACCGGCCAACCTATTTCGTTTGTAAACATTTGGGTCGAAAACGAAAACATCGCCACGACTTCGGAAGAAGACGGCACGTTTTCTATTGCGGTCGGAAAAGATAAAAACCTGATTTTTTCGGCTTTGGGTTATGAAAAGAAAACCCTTAAAGCCTCTCAATCAACAGTCGTTTTTTTGAATTCAAAAGCTTTTGATTTGGATGAGGTGGTCATTTCAAACAGCATCGGAACCAAACAAATTACCATTGGCTTAACTGAAAATACCGTAGCACAAGCGTTTGACAACGGACCGAGAATGGATGTTAAATACTTTCCGTACAATTCAAGTTACAATAAGACCAAATACCTCAAAAAAGTAACGCTTTATACCGACAGCCGAATCGAAGACGCCACCATCAAACTTCGCTTTTTTAAAGCAGATGCTAATGGTTATCCGGGCGAAGAAATGCTTCAAAAAGATTTAATTGTTTCGGTCAAAACCGGAACAAAACTCAACAAAATAGATTTGTCCGACTATAATTTAGTGATGCCCAAAAACGGGCTTTTTGTGGGTTTTGAAAAGCTGATGATTGAGAAAAACAAAAGAGAAAAAACCATCACCGACCAGAATACAAAAACCACAACAGTTCAAAAAACCTATTATCCTTTGGTACTGTACAACTTCGTAGAACGGGATGCTTTATTTACCTATTCGGGCGGTAAATGGAACAAGCAAGTTGGCGAAAGCACTTCCAATTCAGGAAAGATAAAGGTTTATGAGCCGGCAATCAACCTTATTTTAACCAACTAAACGGTAAAAAGCCTATATTTGCAGGTTAGAAAAAAATATTTAATGAAAGAAATTAAAAACATTTCGCGCTCCAGGGCGCAAGAGTCGTCGGCAGCTATCGAACGACTGTACATTACGATGAGACATTTATTTAACAGAGGTTTTTACAAACCGATGGGTGTCTCGGGAGAAACGCTAAGAGAAGCGTTATTGTCACTAAGACCCGAAATTTATGGAAGCATTGCAGAAGAAAAAGTAGAACTCAACGGTTTGCTTTATGTAATTGAAAGACTTCCGGTAGGCATTGAAGAATGTCGTTTTATCAACTTAACTTCAGACGAAGGGTATTCCAAATCGCATTTTCAGGCGATTGTTCCTCCCAAAAGAAGAAGAAACTGTTACCGTATCGATGAAGAGCAAATGAATGTGGAAATTACCCGCGGCCGCTCAGACATTTATGATATTTTGACCCACTTGACTTTTATTTTTATCGAATCACACAAAATCAAAGACCGCGTTTTATTAGACGAAGGCACTGTTGAATTGACCCGTGATTGGCAAAAATTAGAGCAAGCGGTTTTACAAAACAAAAAGTTTTCGCTTACAGAAAAAGAAATAGCCATTTCACATGCAGCTAATGTTCTCGGCCGAAGTTTTTCGGAAGTGTTAGACATTTACGATGCTTTTGGCACCAAAGAAAAACCGGATAGATTTTTACACGTAATTTATTGGTTAGGCAAATTAGCCATAGAAGAAATTGTAGACAACAACAAAAGAACCATTACTTTCAGCCCGATTTTAAGAGAAAGATTAGGACATCATATTCACGGTGAAATTTGGGCCACCACCATCAAAGAAACGCTGAAAGCCAACAATTTGTTGGAAAGACCGATTCACATTATCAGCGCCAACATGCACAGCGTGATGAACTCCATTTTTGCCACTACGGTTTTGAAAACCAAGTTTAAAGACAAATCAGATTTCTTTATCTATGAGGAATTGAGCAAATCAGGTGCTGATCCGGTTAGAAATAAGGTTGAGGAATTTGCCTTGAAACACGGTATGATTTCTTTGCCCGACCAATCCGGAACCAACATCGATGTTCAGATTTTTGATACCGCTAAGATTGATTGGGCGAAATCGAGTTTTCCTAAAGCTAAAATAGGCGAGGAAAGTCCGGTGCTTATCGTTATGGATTATGCTTTTGGCGAACAAGCTTTTGAAACCATCGATGAGTTATTAAAACCTTATAAAGAAGGAAAAAACAAAACCTTCTTAAAAGTGGAATCAGTATCTATCATGGGTAAAGCCGGCATTCTAGAAGGCGGAAAAGGCGACATTATGATTCCGTCTGCGCATATCAATGAAGGCACGGCAGACAATTATCCTTTCGAAAATGAATTGACTGCTGAGATGTTTGCCGGAAATGACATTCCGGTTTATTCGGGGCCAATGGTTACGGTATTAGGAACATCGCTTCAAAACAAAGATTTACTGAAATTTTTCCACGAATCAACTTGGGAAGTGATAGGTTTAGAGATGGAAGGTGCTTATTATCAAAAAGCCATTCAATCCGCTTCTAAAATCAGAAAGAGCATTCATCCGAATGTAAAAGTGCGCTATGCTTATTATGCTTCAGATAATCCTTTGGAAACCGGAAGCACATTGGCATCAGGCGGATTGGGAACAACAGGAGTGAAGCCAACCTATTTAATTACCATCAAAATACTAGAACAAATTTTTAACGTTAAATAAATTTTTATGAGCGCAACACCTCAAAATAATGACAACCAAGAAATCGATTTATCGATGGTTTCTAAGAAAATCGGAAGCTTTTTTGAAAACATTGCTACACAAATTTTTAAAGCATTTTTATTCTTCAAAAGAAATAAAGTTTGGGTTGGAATTTTGTTTGTATTGGGCGCAGGATTGGGATATTATGTGGATAAATCCTCAAAGATTTATGACAATCAGCTAATAGTGTCGCCAAACTTTGGCTCAACGGATTATTTATATGCCAAAATCGAATTGATAAATTCTAAAATCGAAGACGGAGATACGCTTTTCCTAAAAGAAGTTGTTGGCGTAAAAAACCCAATAAAATTAAAGGGAATTACTATTAATCCAATCATGGATGTCTATAAGTTTATTGACAATAAGGCGCAAAATTTTGAGTTAATCCGGTTGATGGCAGAAGACGGAGACATTAAAAAGGTGGTTAATGAATCGATTACGAGTAAAAATTATCCTTACCACATGATTTCATTTACCACGCTTGACGTAACGTCGAATAAGGCAACGGTTCAACCTATTTTGGATTATTTGAATGACTCTAATTACTACAGAATCATTCAAAAAGAGTACGTGAATAACGTGAAGATAAAAATGGTAGAAAACGATTCTATCATAGGCCAAATCAACGGGTTTTTAAATACTTTCAACAACACAGTAGGCGGATCGCAAAAGAGCGACAAATTGGTTTACTACAACGAAAATTCTCAGTTAGACGAAATAATCAAAACAAAAGACGCTTTAATTAACGAACAAGGAAATCATCGTATAGAATTGGTAAGTTTAGACAAAATAATTAAAGACAGTAGTACAACTTTAAACATCAAAAACAGCAAGGCGTTAAATGGCAAATTAAAGTTTGCTTTACCACTTATTTTTATATTCCTTTTTGTTTTAGGTGGTGTTTTAAAATCATATTACAAAAAACAAATGGCAAAATTGGCATAAGTAATGAAAGGAATTATACTAGCCGGAGGTTCCGGAACCCGATTGCACCCGTTAACACTAGCGGTCAGTAAACAGCTGATGCCCATTTATGACAAGCCGATGATTTACTATCCGTTGTCTACGTTAATGTGGGCAGGAATTCGAGAAATATTAATCATTTCTACTCCTCATGATTTACCGCTTTTCCGTCAATTATTGGGAGACGGTTCGAGTTTAGGATGCAGATTTGAGTATGCTGTTCAGGAAAACCCCAATGGTTTGGCTGAAGCGTTCATCATCGGAAAAGAATTTATTGGTCAAGACAAAGTTGCACTTGTGTTAGGCGATAATATTTTTTACGGTACCGGATTGTCCGATTTACTTTTGGCCAATAACAATCCCGACGGTGGAGTTATTTATGCTTATCATGTTCACGATCCTGAACGTTATGGTGTGGTAGATTTTGATGCCAACGGCAACGTATTATCCATAGAGGAAAAGCCCGAAAACCCTAAGTCAAATTACGCAGTGCCCGGCATTTATTTTTATGATAATGAAGTGGTGGAAATAGCGGCCAATATCAAACCCAGCCATCGCGGCGAATTGGAAATTACCGATGTCAACAAAGAATATTTAAAACGAGGTAAATTAAAAGTGAGTATACTTGACCGAGGAACGGCTTGGTTAGATACCGGAACTTTCAATTCATTGATGCAAGCCAGTCAATTTGTACAAGTTATAGAAGAACGACAAGGATTGAAAATCGGCGCCATCGAAGAAGCGGCTTATAAAATGGGCTTTATAGATGCAGCGCAATTGAAAAAATTAGCCCAACCTTTGTTGAAAAGCGGTTACGGAAACCATTTATTAAGTTTGATTTAAATGAATTTTATTCCAACAAAACTAGAAGGATGTTTTATCATTGAACCTAAAATAATTCTGGATGAAAGAGGTTATTTTATGGAAAGTTTCAATGAAAGAACATTTCAAAACGGCATCGGACAAGAAGTTCATTTTGTGCAAGACAATCAATCGTATTCTTCCAAAGGTGTTTTGCGCGGCTTACATTATCAAACCGGAGTACACGCTCAAGCCAAACTGGTAAGGGTTTTGCAAGGTGAAGTGTTGGATGTGGCTGTTGATTTAAGACCGGATTCACCCACGTATGGTCAATATGAATCGGTGATTTTGAGCGGTGAAAATCAAAGACAGTTTTTTGTACCGAGAGGTTTTGCACACGGATTTTTGGTAACCAGTAATACCGCAGTTTTTTTCTATAAATGTGATAATTTTTATAACAAAGAAAGCGAAGGCGGTGTTTTGTATAACGATAAAACCATCAACATTGATTGGAATTTCCCTACTGAAAATTTGATCATATCCGAAAAAGACAAAATCCAGCCAACTCTGGAAAATGCCAAAAAAGTATGGTAGTTTTAGTAACCGGAAGCACAGGGCAATTGGGGCAAAGTTTGCAGTTTATTGCGCCTAAAAATACCCTAATTGATTTCGTTTTCTGCTCATCGAGTGAGTTAGATATTTCTAATTCAGACAATTGCAGAACAGCATTTTCAAAATACCTTCCCGATTATTGCATTAATGCAGCAGCTTACACAGCTGTTGATAAAGCCGAAAGTGAGCCTGAAAAAGCGTATTTGATTAATGTTACCGGTGCTAAAAATTTGGCAGAGGTTTGTAAAGAGTTCAAAGTTATTTTACTACATATTTCTACTGATTTTGTTTTTGACGGCAATAAGCAAACACCTTATACCGAAGATGATTTACCCAATCCGACGGGCATATACGGAAAGACAAAATTAGAAGGTGAGATTGCCATTCAGCAAACC
>NZ_CAMLRU010000113.1 GCF_946482535.1 uncultured Flavobacterium sp. | reverse complement strand
ACTTTTAAAAGAATTAGGAAAAATAAGTGATGTTTCAGGCTACCATTTCGTTTTTGCTTCACCGGAAGCCATTCGGGCTTATCACGCTAATTTGAAATTGCTGGGGAAATTAGACAATCAAGTAGGAACGCCTTATGTTTACATAGTAGATAAGAAAAGAAATCTACGCGGCCGAAAAGGCAAAAGTGAGAAAGGAAAACCGGAGTACAAAGAAGGATACAATACTACCTCTGCAGCCGATTTGCACAATGATATGATGGATGATGTGAAGATTATCTTGGCCGAATACCGATTGGCACTGAAACGAAATAATGCAGACAGACAAATCTAGAGATTACAACCATGAAGAATAAATCATACATCGGCTTATCGTTTATAATTTTGGTTTTCGGTATCATCTTTATTCCGAGAATTATCAACAGAATCAAAAGCGGTACTGTAGTTCAAGGAGAAAGAATTGACGCGGTTTCCAATCACAAAACGGCAGAAAACGGTTTGCGTACTATCGGTCCGGCGCCAAGCTTTGAGTTGACCGATCAAAACAATAAAAAAATCACCAATGATAATTATAAGGGAAAGGTTTATGTATTAGAATTTTTCTTTTCAACTTGTCCGTCTATTTGTCCGATAATGAATAAGAACATGGTGAGCATTCAAAATGAATTTTTCGGCAATCCGAATTTCGGAATAGCTTCTATTACAATCAATCCGGAGTACGATACGGTTGAAGTTTTAAAAGAACATGCGGCCCATATCGGAGTCAAGTCGTCTAATTGGCACTTGCTTACCGGAGACAAAGACTATATCTTTAACATTTCCAATAAAGGATTTAATATTTATGCCGGTGAAAACAAAAATGTAGCCGGAGGTTTTGAGCACTCGGGACTTTTTGCTTTGATTGATAAAGAAGGCAATATCCGATGCAGAAAAGACAAATTCGGCAATCCGATTTTATATTATGACGGTTTGGAAAAAGAAGGAATAAAAGCCATTACAGAAGACATTAAAAAACTATTAAATGAATAACCAAGACAATCAAACTTTAGAAAAAAAATTCAAAGGCTCAATTATTGCAATTTCAATTATCATTCCTATTGCAGTAGCCGTTTTGTTTACGGTTAAGTTAAAAGATTTCGGAATCGATATGGAACCTTTGAGCTTTTTACCGCCAATTTATGCTTCCATCAATGCAGCCACCGCTTTGCTTCTAATCATGGGTGTATTGGCCATCAAAAACGGCAACCGAAAAGTACACGAAAGAATAATGACTTTAGCCATTGCATGTTCGGTGGTTTTTTTGGTAATGTATGTGGCTTATCACATGTCTGCGGATTCTACCAAATACGGTGATATCAATGCCGACGGACTTTTAGATGCTACCGAAATTGCCAATGCGGGTTCGATGCGCATGGTTTATTTTTTCATCCTGATATCACATATTATTTTATCAATAGCCATCATTCCGATGGTGTTGATTACTTATGTAAGAGCCTTAGCCGAGCGTTTTGACAAGCATAAAAAATTAGCCAAAATCACTTTCCCGCTATGGTTGTATGTAGCCGTCACCGGTGTTGTGGTTTATTTGATGATTTCGCCTTATTATGCCAATTAAAGTTAAAAGGGAAAAGGGAAAAGAGATAAGTCAAAAATTAGTGTTGCTAACTTTTGCCTATTGCTTATTGCCTATTGCCTCAAATGCGCAATGTGCCATGTGTAGAGCCGCTTTGGAAAGTACCGGCGATAACAGCAAAGTAGAAGCCGTAAACGACGGGATTGTTTTCCTAATGGCTATCCCCTATATCATCGTGGCCGGAATCGGTTTTGTGGTTTATAAAATGTATTACAAAAAGAAGTAAGTCGTCATTTTTCTCGATTGGAAACTGAACACTGCCAACTGAACACTGCCAACTGAACACTAAACTTATTCCATTCCGTCAATTTTCACACTCATTTTTCCGGTAGTATTGATAAAGGCGATGATGGCTTTGTCAGTGACTTCTACTTTTTCAAATTCGAAATCATTCATGGTGCCGTTAACGAAAACGCCTTTCATCGGAGAATAATTGCTCAAATAAGGCAACAGACTTTTTTTGCCTTCGTCTAAATTATCTTTGATAGAATAACGACAGTTTTCCTGAATCTTTCTCAAAATCACGCCTTGTAATAACCAGTTGGCGGTTCGGGTTAAAATGCCTTTGGAATTGAGTACATAATCCATTTGGTCAAAATAAATTTCTTTGGTAATCGCATTGTAATTAGGAATACCCGATAAATATATCGAACCATTAATACTACCGCTCATGTCTAATTGGATGATGATTTTGCCGTCTTTTTGCCACATAGCAACATTTTCCACCACAATTTTTCTGCTGCCCGAAGCAAATTCTTTTCCTTTAAAATTAGCAGTGATAATTTGTGAAGCGCTTTCATAGGTCGATATCGCAGCCACATTAGCCGAAACGGTATTCGGAATTTTAGTCACGGCTTTGAACTGAATCGCGTCTCTTTCAAAAGTATTTTTAGGCTTTAAACCTACCATGGTTTGCATATTACACTTCAAGCCCAAATCCATTTTGATTTGACTTTTTTCCAAAACCGCATCGGTTACATATACTTCAATCGGGATGAGTTTGAACCAAGTTTGGTATTGCTCACTAGTCATAAATGGTGTACTCATGTTTTGTAAAACATCCAAAACATAAGGTTTAAAATCGCATGAATTTTCAATAGCTTCATCTATTTTTTTGGCCACTTTCGATTTAAAAATGGAAAGCGTCGGATTGATAATGTAAGTGATGGGAACATATTTTCCGGCTACCAAGATGGTTGGACTTTCCGACCATTCGAAGTCTTCTATTTTTGAAGTGGTAGACAATTTCCAATTCGACAATCTCACATCGCTTATCATCGTGATGGTGCCGTTCAAGTTGATTTCTCTAGTATCATTCAACCCCATAAAATCAGTGCCGTATTTGATTTTCGCCCAAATTTTCAAAGGCATTACGGTTTCAATTTTGCCGTTTTTTTCAATCAATTTAATAGGCGCAGTTTTCCAAATTTTCATTTCGGTTTTGTCATCGGCCAAATTGGAATCGTCATAAATCTGACCGCTCAAGGTTTTGTTCAATTGACTTTCTATTTCCTTCAAAGAAATCTCTAAAGGCATATTGACAAAGGAAGTTTTGGTTTTGTAAACCATCGGCGCATCGTTGGATGGAAGCGGTTTCAAAGCTTCGATTTTTTGAGTGGTAGCACAGCTGTTCAAAAGAATCGCAAACAAAAGCAGGGAAAGAATCGATTTTACGGCAGACATAAACGGAATAATTTTTTGTCAAAAATAAACGTAAAAATTGTAACCGACTGTAACATTATCAAAAAAAGAGAGTCTAAAACATTGAGTTTATTTTTAAGAAATAAAAGCCAAAAACAATATCTTTGTTTACACAAGAAATTGAGGTTTTTCAACCTAACTTTACCATGAAAATACTATTAAAAAAGCATTTATTATTCGCCATTATTTTGTTCTCAGGATTCAGTTCTTTGGCACAAACTAAAAAATGGACGATTCAAGAGTGTGTCGAATATGCTTTAAAAAACAATATTTCCATCAAGCAATCGGAGTTAGATGTAAGGTTGGCGGATATTGATAAAAAAGCAGCCGTGGCGAGTTTCTTTCCCAATCTAAATGCCAGTGGTTCTCATTCGTGGAGTATTGGTGCCAATATCAATCCGGTGACCAATGCCCGTGAAAACCAAACTACTCAATTTACCCAAATGAGTTTGAGCTCAAGCGTTGATCTTTACAATGGGTTACAAAATCAAAATCGACTACGCAGAGCCAAATTAAGCCAGTTAGCCGCGCAATACCAACTGACCAAAATGCAGGATGATATTTCGTTGTTTGTGGCCAATGCGTATTTGGATATTCTATTCAACCGTGAAAATTTAAAAGTACAACAAGGTCAGTTGGCCAACGATGAAAAGCAATTGATTCGCGCGAAAGAGCTTGTAGATGCCGGAATGGTTCCGAGAGGTGATTTATTAGACATGAAAGCAACGGTTGCCGCCGACAAACAAAAAGTAGTAGCCGCCGAAAATGCCCTTTTAATTTCCAGATTGAGTTTGGCGCAGTTGCTTCGCTTGGAAGATTTTGCCAATTTTGATATAGCCGAGGTTGATATAGAAGCCAAAGCCAGTCCGGTAATGTCTGAAACACCCGAAGCTATTGTAAGCAAAGCCAATGAAGTTCGTGTAGAAATTAAAATTGCCAAAGCCAATTTGGATTTAGCCGAAAGAGATATTAAAATCGCTAACGGTGCTTTACAACCTAGTTTGTCTTTAGGATATAATTTCGGGACCAACGCCAGTTATTCCGACAGAATTATTGGAGTTGACAGTAACGGCGTGCCAATTATTGCCGGACCACTTCCGGTTTTTGACCAATTCAGCAACAACAAAGGACATAATTTCGGAGTGCAATTGAGTGTGCCGATATTCAACGGATTTTCGGCCAAGAATGCAGTGGCTCGTTCCAAAGTAGCTTATGAAAGAACTAAAAATGCTTTTGATCAAGCCAAATTAGATTTAGAAACCAATGTCTATAAAGCCATCACCGACACCAAAGGCGCGCTCAATACATATGAAGCTTCTATTGCCACTTTTGAAGCCCGACAAGAAGCGTTTAATTATGCCAAAGAAAAATTTGCCGTTGGGATGATGAATACCTTCGATTACAACCAAGCACAAACTTTATTTATCAATTCACAATCGGATGTGATTCGTGCCAAATACGATTACATTTTTAAAACCAAAGTGGTAGAACTTTACTTTGGAATCCCAATCATTCAAAAACAATAAATCATGTCAAAAAAGAAAATATATTGGTTAGGCGGAATAGTCTTATTGCTGTTAGCAGTATTAATTGTTTTAAAGAAAAACGGTGTCATCGGTGCCGATGAAGATGTTACGGAAGTAGAAACGGCCAAAGCAGATGAAATCACCATCATCGAAACGGTTTCGGCCACGGGTAAAATCCAACCGGAAATTGAAGTTAAAATCTCTTCGGAAGTTTCGGGAGAAATTATCGACTTGCCTGTAAAAGAAGGACAAGTGGTGAAAAAAGGACAACTTTTGGTAAAAATCAATCCCGATTTGTATACTTCAGGATATAACAGAACGATTTCTAATTTGTCGGGAACCAAAGCCGGTTTGAGTCAGGCCGATGCTACCTTTAAAGAAGCCAAAGCCAGTTATGACAGAAGCAAAACCCTTTATGACAAAGGCATCATTTCCAAATCAGATTGGGACAAAGCCATCGCGACATTTGAAAGCGCTAAAGCCAATAAAGAGTCAGCATATTACAATGTGCAAAGTGCCAATGCTACCGTAAAAGAAGCCAAAGACAACTTGGGCCGAACAACCATCTATTCACCTGCTGACGGAACCATTTCTTCTTTGGGTGTTGAATTAGGAGAAAGAGTTTTAGGAACCCAACAAATGACCGGGACAGAAATTCTTCGCGTAGCCAATTTAGACAATATGGAAGTGGAAGTAGACGTGAACGAAAATGACATCGTGAAAATCAGCATAGGCGACAGCACTAACATCAGTGTTGATGCTTATTTGAAAAAAGAATTCAAAGGAATTGTGACCAGTATTTCTAACTCAGCGAGTACTTCAACTACTGCCGATCAAGTGACTAATTTTAAAGTGAAAGTCAGAATTCTTAAAGAATCTTACCAAGATTTATTAGCAGGTAAACCGGCCAATTTTTCACCATTCAGACCCGGAATGACGGCTACTGTTGACATTATCACTACCCGAAAAGAAAAAGTAATTGGTGTGCCGATTAGTTCAGTTTTGGTAAAATCGGATACTACGGCTACCAAGCCTTATGAAATCAAAGACGAAGCCGAAGACAAGAAAGTGGCTGCTAAGAACGATAAAAAGTTTGAATGTGTTTTTGTCAAAGAAGGCAACAAAGCCAAAATCAGAGTCATCAAAACCGGAATTCAAGACGATACCAATATCGAAGTGGTTTCGGGCTTGAAAAAAGGTGATGTGGTGATTGTCGGACCTTATACGACAGTAACCAAAGACCTGAATTCAGGAGATAAAGTGAAGCTAAAAAACGATTCGGATAAAAAGAAAGAAGACTAAATTTTGGCCTACATCCTTAACATAGAAACTGCCACCAAGAATTGCTCGGTCTCTTTAGCCCAAGACGGACAAACTGTATTGTGTAAAGAAATCGCAGATCAAGGCTACTCACATGCCGAAAAGCTGCATGTTTTTATCGAAGAAATTTTAAAAGAAAGCGGTATCAATTTTAAAGAACTCAAAGCCATTGCAGTCAGCAAAGGTCCGGGTTCTTACACTGGTTTGCGCATCGGCGTTTCTACGGCCAAAGGGTTGTGTTATGCGCTGGGAATTCCGTTGATTGCGGTTGATACTTTACAAGTGTTGGCCCAAAAAGTGACTCCAAAAGACGGTTTGATTGTGCCGATGATTGATGCCCGAAGAATGGAAGTGTACAGCGCCGTTTTCGATGCCAATTACCAAAAAATAATGGAAGTGCAAGCCGAAGTTTTAACCGAAAACAGTTATGCCGAAATTGCTGAAACCATTTATATAGTAGGCGATTGTCAGGACAAATGTAAAACGGTTTTAACCCGAGACAAGTTTGTGTTTTTACCCGAAGTGGTTTTTCCTTCTGCTAACGAAATGAGTCCAATCAGCTTTGCTAAATTTACCCAAAACGCCTTTGAAGACGTTGCCTATTTTGAGCCGTTTTATTTGAAGGATTTTATGCTGACCAAGAAATAGTTATTCTTTCGAAGATTCTCTTACGTAAGGTTGGGTCACGATTCCCGCCGCATCAAACGCAGCTTTACAATTCTCCAAAATATCCGAAGTCATAGTGCCAAAATCGGCATTTTTTGCCCACGGATTGATGGCTAAAATGATGGCGGAATCGGTTAAGTTTTTCACCGCTACGGTCGGTGCCGGATTTTTCAATACTTTCGGATGGTTTTGCATCACTTGCATCACGATATCTTTGGCCGTTTTGATATTGGTATCATAAGAAAGCGAAAACACCAAATCCGCTCTGCGATTGCCTTGCATCGAGTAATTGATGATAACACCATTTGATAAAATACCATTGGGCACAAAAATCGTTTGGTTGTTTCCGGTAATTAATTTGGTGACAAAAATCTGAATTTCCAATACGGTTCCAATTACACCTTGCGCTTCGATGGTATCGCCCACGCGAAAGGGTTTGAATAGGATAATCAACATACCGCCGGCAAAATTAGAAAGCGAGCCTTGTAAAGACAAACCAATCGCCAAACCTGCAGCACCTAAAATCGCCACAAAAGAGGAAGTTTCTATGCCTAATTTAGATATAAAACTCACAAACAATAACAGCCTTAATGCCCAAAGCAAACTGTCGGCCAAGAACCTTGAAAGCGTTGGATCAAGTTCCCTTTTTACCATTATTTTCCGCACTAAACGATTGATGATTCGAATAGCGTATAGTCCAACAAATAAGATAATTAGTGCCGAAATCAGTTTAGGCGAATAATCAATTAATAAGGTGGTAAATTGTTCTACGTATTCGGCAAAGGAATGTATGGAAAGCGAATTATTCATAATCAAAGTCTAAAAAAAATCCCGTCCCGAGGTTTCGGGATAGGATAATTATTTTGGCAAAAATAAGAATTTTTAAAATTAATCGGCGTCTTCTTCTACGCGATTTACCGTTTCTTTAACGGTTTCTTCGGCGTCTTCCGAAGCATCACCGGCAAAGGAACTGACTTTTTCTTTTACGGTTTCGGTGGCATTTTCGGTCAACTCACTTATTTTTTCTTTGGCGCTTTCCACTACGTTTTCTATGGTTTCCGTAGCTTGCGGTACATATTCGTTAATTTTTTCTTTGGCGGTTTCTACCAATTCTTCTACTTTGTCTACCACCGGTTCGGCCATGTCTTTTACTTTTTCTATAGCTTCGTCAGCAATATTCTGAGTTGGTTCTCCGGTTTTTGTTTCGCCGCCACCAAATAATTTTTTAAAAAAATTTCCAAATCCCATATCTGTTGTTTTTATTGGTTAATCATAACAATATTACGATTTTTTTCTAAGAGTTCAGGCTTATTTCATTGATAATTTCTTGTAAATCAATGGTTGGCAAATCGCATGTTTTATTTTGACACAAATACAATAAGGTTTGGTGATCTACAAAACGATTCTCTAAAAATGGCAGCTTGGAATTCATGGTCGTTCCTGCGAGAATGATATTGGGTAAATATTTTTGATTGATTTGGGCCAAATACTCCGGAGCATTTTCTCCGCAAATGGCCAATTCTTTATTTTGTTCCGAATAATTTAAAAGCAGGTTCAACCAATTGGAAAAAGCCGAAGGATAATCAATCGTCGGCAGGATATTTTGCACCATTTTTTCGGCAACCGTTTCATAATAGCGGTGGTTAAAATAAATGCCCAAGCGGAATAAATTATTTGCCATAACTGAGTTGGCAGCCGGAATCACATTGTCTTCCACTTCAAAATGAGGCGTGATTAAGGCTTCGTCTGTCTTGGAAGTGAACGAAAAGAATTCGGCTTTTTCGTCATAGAAATTATCGAAACAATAATCGGTTAATTGCTTGGCGTTTTGTAGCCATTGCTCGTTAAATGTGGCTTCGTATAAACT
>NZ_CAMLRU010000112.1 GCF_946482535.1 uncultured Flavobacterium sp. | reverse complement strand
ATGTAATCAATGTATTAGGGTTTGAATTTGGCGGCAAGCAAAGTTTAATAGAAGGCATGTATGATTACTTAACCCTAGCCGAGAATCCCTATGGTCTCAAGGGGTTTTATTTTGATATGAGTCCGAGTTTCAACAAACTGGCAGAATCTTTTAAAGATTAACAAAAAACTCTGAATTCACATTCAGAGTTTTTTGTTTTTATAGTTTTCCGTTTTTAATTTCTTCTACTATTTCCGGATTCAAAAGTGTGGATATGTCTCCAAAGTTAGAGAAATCACCTTCCGCTATTTTCCTCAAAATACGGCGCATAATTTTGCCCGAACGCGTTTTAGGCAAGCCTGATACAAACTGGATTTTATCGAGTTTGGCAATCGGTCCGATTTGGTCTGAGATTAATTGGTTGATTTCTTTAGACAAGTTGTCTTGGTTTCGACTTTCTCCTACTTCTTTCAAAATCACAAAACCGTAAAGGGCGTTGCCTTTGATATCGTGAGGGAAACCAACAATCGCGCTTTCAGCTACAGCCGGATGTTCATTGATGGCATCTTCAATAGGCGCCGTTCCTAAATTGTGACCCGAAACAATAATTACGTCATCCACTCTACCGGTAATTCTGTAATAGCCAACCTCATCGCGTAACGCACCATCACCGGTGAAATATTTACCAGGGAAAGCGGTAAAATAGGTTTCTTTATACCGTTGGTGATCACCCCAAATGGTTCTCGCAATAGATGGCCATGGGAATTTAATACACAAACTACCGGTGACTTGATTGCCTTCAATTTCATTGCGCAACTCGTCCATCAATACCGGTTGGATTCCCGGTAATGGTAACGAAGCATACGTTGGTTTGGTTGGCGTCACAAACGGAATAGGCGAAATCATAATCCCACCGGTTTCAGTTTGCCACCATGTATCTACCAGTGGGCAACGCTTTCCACCAACGTGGTCATTGTACCAGTGCCAAGCCTCTTCATTAATCGGTTCACCAACGGAGCCAATTACTTTTAGCGAGCTCAACGGATATTTTTGAACGTAATCCAAACTCTCTTTGGCCAAAGCACGAATGGCAGTTGGTGCCGTGTAGAATTGGGTTATTTTATGTTTTTCAATTACTTCCCAAAAACGACTGAAATTCGGATAAGAAGGCACACCTTCAAAAATTACAGTAGTCGCTCCGTTTAATAACGGTCCGTATAAAATATAGGAATGTCCGGTAATCCAACCGATATCGGCAGTACACCAGTAAATATCGTTTTCTTCGTAGTTGAAAATATTCTTAAACGTATAAGCCGTGTAAACCATATAACCGGCAGTAGTGTGAACCATTCCTTTTGGTTTTCCGGTTGAACCCGAAGTATACAGAATAAACAGCGGATCTTCGGCATCCATGATTTCGGCTACATTGTTAGGAATAGCTTCGTCTAACAACGGTTGCAACCAATAATCGCGGCCTTCTTTCATTTTTACTTCAGTGTTGGTTCTTTTTACCACAAACACTTTTTCAACGGTTGGGCATTTCTCTAAAGCTTCATCAACAATTCCTTTTAAATCGATGGATTTATTGCCGCGATAACTTCCATCAGAAGTAATCACCACTTTACATTCACAGTCATTGATACGAGCAGCCACAGCAGAAGCTGAGAAACCGGCAAATACTACCGAGTGAATCGCTCCGATTCGGGCGCAGGCCAAAACCGCTAGAGCCAACTCAGGAATCATCGGTAAATAAATACAAACCCTATCGCCTTTTTGAACGCCTTGGTCACGCAATACATTGGCTAGTTTGGAAACCCTGGCGTACAATTCGTTATAAGAAATATGCTGTGCAGCTTCATCGGGATTGTTAGGTTCGAAAATAATCGCGGTTTTATCGCCTCTTCGGGCTAAATGTCGGTCGATACAGTTTTTAGTGATGTTCACTTTGGCATCCACAAACCATTTGAATTGGGCTTGTTGGAAATCAAATTCGAAAACCTTATCCCATTTTTGGTACCAAGTAAAATTTTCATCGGCAATTCGGTCCCAAAACTTACGCGGTTCGCGAATTGATTTTTTATACATTTTGAAGTAATGCTCCAAATTCAGTATTTTGTAATAACTCATTGTAAATCTTGTTTTATTATAGTTTTGTTATGTAAATATAACTATTCTGTTAGTGCGTTGTTAAATTTTCTTGCTAAATAGGTATAGCTAGTTGGTTGTTGGTTGTTGGTTGTTGGAAAAAATATTTGAAAACAGAAAATATTGAACCCTACTTCTTTTCCCTTATCCCTTAAAACTTATCCCTTAAAACTTCCAACCTTAGCCAACTCAAGTACTTCTCTCACTTCATCAATAATCGCTTCATCATCTATAGTGGATGGAATTTGGAAGTTTTCTCCATCGGCTATGCTTCTCAATAATTTGCGCAAAATTTTACCTGAACGCGTTTTAGGTAAACGATTGACCACCACCACATCGCGCAAGGAAGCTACAGCTCCGATTTGCTCACGAACCAGCTTGACTACTTCGTGCTGCAATTGGAAATGTTCGATTTCTTCCCCAAGTTTAGTCACCACCAAAGCCAATGGAATTTGTCCTTTCAATTCATCATTAATACCTATGACAGCGCATTCGGCTACGGAATGATGAGAAGCTACAATTTCTTCCATTTCGGCGGTTGATAATCGGTGTCCGGCCACATTAATCACATCGTCTACTCTACCGGTGATGTAGATATAACCGTCTTCATCTTTGTATCCGCCATCGCCTGAGAAATAATAGCCCGGAAATTTATTCAAATAACCGGCTTGAAAACGCTCGTTGTCGTTCCAAATATCTAACAAAGTTCCCGGTGGCAATGGTAATTTGATGACCACATAGCCTTCTTCATTAGTACCTAACTCTTGACCGTTTTCGCCTAAAATCATAATGTTATAACCCGAAACCGCCTTGCCCGAAGAACCCGGTTTGATAGGTAAATATTCCACTCCCATCATGTTGGCTATCATGGGCCAACCCGACTCAGTTTGCCACCAATGGTCGATAGCCGGAATCGGAATGTGTTCGCGATACCATTGTAAAGTAGCCACATCGCAACGTTCTCCGGCTAAGAACTGCGTTCTCAAACAAGACAAATCGTATTGCTTGATAAAGTCGCCGTTCGGATCTTCTTTTTTGATGGCACGAATGGCCGTTGGTGCCGTAAACATGACACTGACTTGATGCTCCGCAATCACACGCCAAAACGTACTCGCATCGGGCGTCTTAATCGGTTTTCCTTCGAAAACTATCGTAGTATTTCTATTGATTAACGGTCCGTAAACAATGAAGCTATGACCAACAACCCAACCCACATCGGAAGCCGCCCAAAAAACCTCTCCCGGTTTTACGCCGTAGATTTTTTGCATGGAGAATTTAAGTGCCACTGCATAACCACCGGTATCACGAACGATGCCTTTGGGTTTTCCTGTTGTACCCGAAGTATACAATACATACAGAGGATGCGTTGATTCAACAGCCACACAATCGGCTTCTTCTGAACCATACACTAAAGCATCGTAATCGACATCGTATTTCTTAAACGGAATTCTGGCACCGAGTTTTCGATTGAGCACCACAACTTTTTTGGGTTTGTGTTCGGCCAATTCAATCGCTTCATCCACTAGAGGTTTGTAAGCAATTAGTCTATCAATTTCAATTCCCGAAGATGCGGTAATGATTACTCTGGGTTTACAATCGTCAATTCTGATGGCCAACTCGTGTGGTGCAAATCCGCCGAAAACTACCGAATGTGTTACTCCGATTCGGGCGCAGGCCAACATGGCAAAAGTAGCTTGCGGAATCATAGGCATATAAATAATAGCTGTGTGTCCTTTTTTCAACCCTAAAGACAATAAGCCACCGGCTAGTCTGGCAACTTCCGATTTGACTTCGTCATAGGTATATTTTTTAACCGTTTGGGTTACCGGCGAATCATAAATAATAGCGATTTGGTCTCCGTAACCATCTTTGATGTGTTGGTCTAAAGCCAAATAGCAAGCGTTCAGGCTTCCGTCTTTGTACCATAACGGATAGCCGGTTTCATCTTGCGTCAAGATGTTTTGCGGTTTAGTAAACCAATTGATTTCATTAGCCTGTTTAGCCCAGAATTGCTCCGGGTTTTGTATGCTTTGGTTGTATAATTCTTGGTATTTCATGGTGTTGTATTGGTTAGGTTTAAAATGCAGTCAGCGAATCCTTTTCGTTTGAAAAAGACAAAATCCGGCTCAATAAATAGTTACTTATGGTTTAGCTTCCCAGCAATTCGTTGACTTGTTCGACTACTTTTTTAATAGAAAAAGGTTTGGTTAAATAGGCATCGGCACCAAGTGCCATTCCTTTCTCGATATCGCTTTCCTTGTTCTTGGCGGACAAGAAAATCACTTTGCAGTGGTTGAGTTGTTCGTTCTTCTTGATTTGTTCCAAAGTTTCAAAACCGTCAACCAAAGGCATCATGATATCGAGGATGATAATATCGGGAAACTGGTTTTTTAAAATATCCAAAGCTTCCTGACCGTCGCGGGCAATAAACACTTCAAAGTTGTTTTTCTTGAAGGTGTATTCGAGTGACATGACAATATTAGGTTCGTCGTCTACAATTAAAATCTTTTTCATGGCTGCTGTTTTTTGGGTAAGGTAAAAGTCAAACACGCTCCACCGGTAGCATTATTGGTGGCCCAAATTTTCCCTTTGTGGTGTTCGATTATCTGCTTGCAAATCGCCAATCCTAATCCGCTGCCAATAGGCTTTTTGAAATTCTGATTGGTTGATTGGTAAAACTTGTCAAATATATTTACAAAATCATTTGGTGCTATACCTTTGCCGTTATCGCTTACTTCTACTTGCACAAAATCGTGTTTGTCATACACGGCTAAAGTAATTAACCCATTGGTTTCCGGGCAAAACTTAATGGCATTCGACACCAAATTGGTTACCACTTGTACGATTCGGTCTTCATCAAAATCAGCTTTTAAATTGGCATTGCCTTCCACATGCACGTGAATGTACTTGTTGTTGATTAACTGTTGCAAAGGTTCAATCGCATTTTCAATGGTTTCCAACACTTTGTGTGAAGCAAAGTTAACTTTTTGTCGACCGGTTTCAAACTTTTCTAAATCGAGTATCTTATCAATTAATCGGTTCAAACGGTCTGATTCTGAAATGATGTTTTGCAGAAACTGTTTGCGCAGTTCTTCGGGAATCTCGTCATCGTCGTATAAAATTTCGCTCGAAGCTCTGATGGCTGTGATTGGCGTTCGCAATTCGTGCGTAACCGTATCTAGGAATTCATCTTTTTGTTTGTCTTTTTCCATCAAAGAAACGTTGGCTTCGTGAAGCTTGGCCGAGATTTCTTTGAGCTCATTAGAAGTTTCCGTCAACTTTTTGTTGATGATGATATTCTCTTTAGATTCTTCTAAAATCTTTAAGACTTCGGGCAAGGTAATTTTCTCTTCTTTAACTACGCTTGAGATTAAGATTTTGGCGGAAGCCGTTCCGATATGTCCAGTCAGCAAATTTTCGGAGAATTTAATCAAACGCGCATCGGCTAACTCTTCGTTTTTATCTACATTGTATTTCACGTTGAAGATATTCATGGCACGCTTGGTTCGGTCTTCGCCTAAGAATTTAATCAAGACTTTTTCGATGTCGGTTCGGTAAGCAGTTCCTTTCCATACAAAAGCATTTTCGTGCATGGTGATGTATTTATTGATATCAAGGAACATTTCGGCATAGTTGCGCTCGCGGTAATTGCCTTTGAAACTTACGGAAACCGCTATGTAAATCATAAAGTTAAACAGTAAACTCCAAAACAAAGCATGCGGTACCGGTTGTAAATAATTCAATCCGAAAAGTTGTAATGGTTTTAGCAATTCTATGCCAAATAACCCTTCGGTAATAAAAGAAGTATCTGAGGAAGTGATCCCTAATGCATAAGGCACCAACAAGGTGTACAAGCAAATGATAAAGCCCACAATTAAACCCGAAACGGCTCCGGTGCGAGAACCTCTTCTCCAAAATAAGGCGCCAAAAAACGACGGTGCCAATTGGGCAATAATTACAAAAGCTACCAATCCTATGGAAAACAAACTGTAATCTAGGGCAAAGTATCGGTAGAGGAAATAGGCGATAATAATGAGCGAGAAAATACCAATTTTACGAATATTGACAATCTTTTTGTTGATGGTGGTTTGCTCATTGTGTTTTAATCTGCCCAATAAGCCGTAAGGAATAATCAAGTTGTTACTCACCATAGTGGATAATCCGATAGATGAAACGACTATCATAGAAATAGCAGCGGAAAATCCGCCCAAGAAAACCATAACTGTCAAAGTCTTATTGTCAAAAAACTGTGGAATCAATAAGGAATAGGTATCCGAATTCACACTTTGTCCATCGAATAAAATATTGCCGCCCCAAGCAATCGGATACACGAAAATATTAAACAACAACAAATACAACGGAAACAACCAAATGGCGGTGTTCACGTGGTTTTCTCGGGTATTTTCGATTACCGAAACCTGAAATTGTCTTGGCAGCAAGAAGATAGCAAACATCGAAAGAATACAGAGGAAAAACCAGTTGATGGCTTGCGGTAAACCACCGATGGTATTTTTTTGTTGGAAGTGTTCTAACAACGAAGCTTTGGCATAAATATCATCGAACCCATCAAAAACAAAGAACGTAACATAAACCCCGATGATGATAAAGAACACCAATTTCAATACGCTTTCTAAAGCCACTGCGGTTACAATTCCTTTACGCTTTTCAGAAGCATCTACGTAGCGCGTACCATAGATTGAGGCAAATATCGCCAAGGCAAAAGCCACGTAAGTAGTACTGTCATCAAAGATGTTGGAGCTCGATTCGGTTTGGGTAACTACGTGAAAGGTTTCGGCTATTGATTTTAGTTGCAAAGCGATGTAAGGCAAAATACCAAACAAGCAAACGATAGTAACCACAGCACCTAAAAATCGGCTGTTGCCATACCGAAGTGAAATAAAATCGGCTATGCTCGACACTTTATTGACTCTTGAAATGCGAATGATTTTCTTCAAAATAATCATCCATGCCGGGATAACTATGATAGGTCCTAAATACACCGGCAAATAATTCAAGCCCGAATTGGCGGCTACACCAATACTGCCGTAATACGTCCAGGCCGTACAATAAACCGCTAAGGAAAGGGAATAAATATAGGGATTGTTGGTCCATTTAGAGTTTCCCTTTTTCTCAGACCAATGGGCAATGAAGAAAAGAATCCCTAAGTAAAGTGCCAATATGACTAATAATATTATACTATTCATGGTAGCGCTTTATGATAATAAAAGACAACAAAATGGAAAACAACCACACCGAAAAAATATAAATATAAATTACGGGAAAACCCATAACACTCTCGGCACTGTCAAACAGCAGCAGTATCGGAAGGTTTAATCCGATGAGCAGTACCATAGAGATAATTACTAATTTTTGTTGGTGGCGTTGTTTCATTTGTTTTTTGACGATATAAAAAGCCAAAAGCCCTTAACGAATTAAGAGCTTAAGGCAACCAATTAACTATTTTTGTTTAATCTTCATATTCATCGGTTATAGCATACCATCCGAAGATGGTCAATCCGGTTACAATCAAAGGTAATAATACAAAAAATATAATTATCCCGAAAACCAAATCGTCTTGTTTTCCTGAGGTTAGTTTACCTCCGAAAATTCCAATTGCGTAATAAGCCACGGCCACGGCTAAGGCTATCCACACAATTCCTAAAAATTTCTTCAATGTGTTCATAATATCTGTTTTAGTCGTGAAGTGTATTAATTTTTCTGTCGATGTAGATCATGCCGATGACAAAACATACGGCGGCAATTCCGATTGGATACCACAATCCTTCGAGATAGAACTCGGCATCACCTGCATCTTTGGCTTGTGTCACAAAATAAGTTGAAATAGCCGGAAGCAATCCTCCAAATATACCATTTCCAACGTGATAAGGCAATGACATCGAAGTATATCTGATTTTCACCGGGAACATTTCTACTAAGAAAGCTGCGATTGGTCCGTATACCATGGTTACGAAAATTACCTGAATAAACACCATCAATACCAAGAACCATTTGTCGGTACTGTTGATAGTTTTGGTGACTTTGGTTTCAATTTTGTCTTTGCCTTTGTCATCTACCATTAGTTTTCCGGCTTCGAAGTGAAGGGTTTTGATTTCTTCAACTTTGGTACCATCCGTATATTCTTTAGTAGTAGTATAAATTGAATCTGATTTAGTTGCATCAATTTCTTTAAACGACGGCACTACTTTAGTATTGGCAGCGATTTCAGTTTTCTTAGTCAAATCGGTGCTGTTGTACATCGCTCTATAAATTGGACGGTACAAGAAAATAGCCAATAGCATTCCCGCCATCATGATTGATTTTCGGCCCCATTTGTCGCTCAACCATCCAAAAACTACGAAGAACGGTGTTCCTAAGATTAAAGCGATTCCTAACAACATATCTACTTGTGAAGAGTCGATACTTTGTACGGTTTTCAAGAAGTTCATCGCATAGAACTGACCGGTATACCAAACAACTCCTTGTCCCATAGTCGCTCCGAATAAAGCCAATAAGACAAACTTTAAGTTGTATTTGTGACCGAAACTTTCTTTTAACGGATTGGCGGAAGTTTTTCCTTCTGATTTGGCTTTGGCCATATCAAAGACTGATTCGGCAACCTGCAGAGG
>NZ_CAMLRU010000111.1 GCF_946482535.1 uncultured Flavobacterium sp. | reverse complement strand
TATTGGCGTGAATTTTAAATACAAAACCGGTCATCTTTTCCTCTTCCGGTTTGACCAATCTGGTTTCCGATTCTTTTGGTCTTGGTGTCGGAGCAATTTCAACGAAGCAATCTAAAAGCTCTCTTACTCCGAAATTATTCAAAGCAGAGCCAAAAAATACCGGTTGTAAAGTACCGTCTAAATAACTCTCTCTGTCAAAAGCAGGATAAACTTCCGAAATTAATTCTAATTCCTCTCTAAGTTTTACCGCCGGTTTTTCTCCGATTATTTTTTCTAATTCCGGACTGTTAATGTCCGAAAAAGCGATAGTAT
The DNA here is from genome assembly GCF_946482535.1 of uncultured Flavobacterium sp. The sequence continues at coordinate 8,460 of NZ_CAMLRU010000111.1, read as the reverse complement.
CTTCAATGTTTTTTCGACTGTCACCGCTGAAAATATTGATGTTTTGCTCCCAAATATTGTAAATTCCTTGGAAGTCATAACCCATTCCGATAGGGAAACTCAACGGTGTTACAGTTAACCCTAATTTTTGTTCCACTTCATCCATCAAATCAAAGGCGTCCTTACCTTCTCGGTCTAATTTGTTGATGAAAACAATGATGGGAATCTTACGCATTCTACAAACTTCTACCAATTTTTCGGTTTGTTCCTCAACCCCTTTGGCCACGTCAATAACTACGATCACACTGTCAACTGCAGTTAAAGTTCTGAAAGTATCTTCTGCAAAATCCTTGTGACCGGGCGTATCCAGAATATTGATTTTCTTGTCTTTATAATTAAAAGCCAAAACTGAAGTGGCCACCGATATTCCTCTTTGACGCTCAATTTCCATAAAATCGGAAGTGGCTCCTTTCTTAATTTTGTTGTTTTTCACTGCACCGGCTTCTTGAATCGCTCCACCAAAAAGCAATAGCTTTTCTGTCAGTGTAGTCTTTCCGGCATCGGGATGGGAAATAATTCCAAAGGTTCTGCGGCGCTGTATTTCTTTTAAAAAACTCATGATTTTTTGATAAATGGTCTGCAAAAATACTATTATTTACTCATTATTTGGTCATGTATTCGCGCTCTGTTTTGATTAATGGAAAACAAGCTCGTTTTTCTGTTAATAAATTTTTGTTAATAGTAGGCGCTATAGTTGTATAATGTGATTGAATTGTTACTTTTGTTGATTGTAACTTCAACAAACCAAAGCTTTTTCAGCTTGTTGAAAAAACCAATATTAAATTGTAAATTTTTTAATAGAAATTATAAAAACATGAGTTTAAAACAGTTTTTTTTAGGATTGTTCTTTTTAATGTCGATAGACGGAATCGGGCAAAATAATTCAAAAGAAGTTTTGTTCACCATCAATGATAAACCTTATTATACCGATGAATTTTCAAGGGTTTACAAGAAAAATCTCGAATTGGTAAAAGATGAGTCTCAGAAAGATTTAAACCAATATTTGGAACTTTTTGTGGGTTACAAATTAAAAGTCAACAAAGCCTACAAACTTGGACTTCAAGACAATTCAAAATACCAAAGTGAGTTAAAATCATACCGAACCCAATTGGCCAAAAATTATTTTAACGATACTAAAATCACTCAAGAACTCGTTCAAGAAGGGTACAACCGTCTTCAAAAAGAGATCAAAGCCTCTCATATTTTAATTATGGTGGATGAAAATGCTGCTCCTGAAGACACTTTGAAAGCCTACAAAAAAATTGAAGAAATCAGTAAAAAAGCCATAGCCGGTGAGGATTTTGCGGCATTAGCCAGCCAGTTTTCGGAAGATCCGTCAGCCAAAGAAAACAAAGGTGATTTGGGTTATTTTACGGCTTTTAGAATGGTTTATGCTTTTGAATCAGCAGCTTACAATACCCAAAAAGGAAAAGTTTCAAAAATTATTCGAACCCGTTTCGGCTATCACATTTTGAAAGTGGAGGATGTCAGAAACAATCGTGGCGAAGTTACCGTTGCACACATTATGATATTAAACCCTAAACCGGAAGACACTGATCAGGATAAGGCGAAAAATACCATTAACGATATCTATAAAAAAATCCAACAAGGCGAGAAGTTTGAGGATTTAGCCAAGCAGTTTTCCGAAGACAAATCATCGTCTTCCAAAGGCGGACTTTTAAATAAATTCGGTTCCGGTCAATTGAGCTCTGAAGAGTTTGAAAATGTGGCTTTCTCTTTGACTGAGCCTAATGAAATTTCAAATCCTTTTCCGTCTCAATTTGGGTGGCATATCGTTAAATTAATTCAAAAGCATCCGGTTCGCACCTTAGATGAAATGAAAAATGAATTGGAATCTAAAGTCGGAAAGGATGATCGTTCTAAAAAAATAACCGCTTCACTCAACAAAAAACTGAGAAAAAAATACTCTTACAAAAGAGATAACAAGCAGTATGCTGCCATCGCCAAATTGGTTACAGACGAAGTTTATGAAGGCAAATGGAAACAGCCCGAAAACAATCAGGAATTCTCTGCGCCATTATTAACCATCAATACCAAAAAAATTGAAGGCAAAGCATTTTTGGATTTCCTCGACAAACAACAAAAAGCCGAAATCAAAATCAAGCCTGTTTCAAAATTAGTAGACGAATTGTACGAAAGATTTTTAGACAACCAGTTGACCACTTATTACGATGAAAACTTGGAAAATGAATTTTCGGAATTTGCCAATGTGATGGAAGAATACCGAGACGGTTTACTGCTTTTTGATTTAATGGAAAAAGAAATTTGGGAAAGAGCCAAAACGGATACCATAGGTTTGCAAAGTTTTTATGAGCAACACAAATCAGAACACATGTGGAAAAACAGGGTGGAAGCTACCGTATTTTCTTCCACCAAAATGGAAGAAATCAAAAAAGCCCTCGATTTGTTAAAGAAAAATACCGAAGTACAAGCCATCAAGGAGAAATTAAACGTTGATAATGTTGTCAATATAATGACTAAAAGCGGTGTCTTTGAAGAAGGGAATGATGCCTTGCCTAAAAACACCAAGTTTGAAGTTGGTCTCTCGGATATTGTTAAAGAAGGCGAATATTATTTTGTGACCAAAGTCGATAAAGTAATGCCGAAAGCCATCAAGACTTTAGACGAATGCCGAGGTAAAATTGTGAACGATTACCAACAATATTTGGAACAAAGATGGGTTGACGACTTAAAACAAGAATTCACGGTTAAAGTCAATAAAGACGTCTTTGAAAAAGTAAAAAAACAGTTGAATCCATAGAATGAAACGATATAGCCTTTTTTTGGTGATTGTTTTATTTTGTTCTTGTAACTATTTCAAACCGGAACAAAAGCCGGAATCAATTGCCCGAGTAGGAAAGAGCTATTTGTATAAAAGTGATATCGCGACGTTAGTACCTGCCGGAACTTCAAAAGAAGACAGCGTTTTGATAGTGAGGGATTTTATCAACAGATGGGCAAGCCAAAAGCTACTGATTGAAGCTGCGGAAAGAAATCTGAGCGATAAGAAAAAAGGAGAATACAATGCTTTAATCAAGCAGTATAAAATAGATTTATATACCAAAGCGTATATAGAAGAAGTGGTTAAAAACACCGTAGATACTTTGGTAACCCAAGAGGAATTAAAAAAGTATTACAACGAAAACAAGGAGAATTTTAAAACCAACGGAACGTTAGTAAGATTGCGTTTCATCAATTTGGCCAAAGACAATCCGCGTTTTGCCACCATAAGAAGTAAGTTCTTTGATTATAATAAAAAAGACAAAAAGTTTTGGGATACTTATGCGCTTCAATTCAAAAGTTTTGCGCTAAACGATACGGTTTGGGTTGATATGAGCCAGGTTTACGTCAAGTTGCCGGTGATTAATCCGGATAACCGAGACGAATTGATTCGTCCGGGAAGAAAAGCCGAAATCCAATCGAACGATGATGTCTATTTAATTAAAATCACCAATGTGATTGATAAAAACCAAACCTCACCGTTTGAATACATCAAACCCACACTGAAAGAAGTTATACTTAACAAAAGAAAATTAGAATTGATAAAGAAATTTGAAAAAGAAATTACCGATGATGCCATTAAAAACAAGGATTATGAAATTTATAAATAACCAACTTGCTGTAGCAGTTCTAGCTGCAGTTTTTTCAGTTGGTACTGCCAATGCCCAAGAAATCATTAAAGATTCTGTAAAAACCAAAACACCAACCCAATCGAACAAAAAAATTAAAGTTGACGGTATTATTGCCACCGTTGGTGATTATATTATTTTAGATTCAGATATCGATAAATCATTTTTGGAATTGTCAAGCCAAGGACAATCGGTAAAAGACATTACGCGTTGTCAAATGTTAGGCAAATTATTGGAAGAAAAACTATATGCTCACCAAGCCATTCAAGACAGTATCGTAATCAAAGATGAAGAAGTTAAAGAAAAAATGAATGAGCAGATTGCCTATATGGTAGAGCAATTGAATTCGATGGAAAATGTCATCAAGTATTTCAAAAAAGACAGCGAAGAAGATTTCAGAAGCGAGTTGTTTGACATCATCAAGACCAATAAATTGACCACCGAGATGAGAAACAAAATTGTAAATGCTGTTGAAATCACTCCAGAAGAAACTCGTAATTTCTTTAAGTCTATTCCACAAGAAGATTTACCGGTTTTTGGTGCCGAAATGGAAGTAGCCCAAATTGTAATCACCCCCAAAATAACCGATGAAGAAAAACAAAGAGTCATCAACCGTTTGAAAGAAATCAAAGCCGAAGTTTTGGCGGGTTCAAGCTTTAAAACCAGAGCCGTAATTTATTCAGACGACCGTGGCTCAGCTTCTAATGGTGGTTTTTACAAAATCAATCGCAAAACCCAGTTCGTCAAAGAATTTAAAGATGTAGCCTTTAGTTTAGGTGAAGGCGAAATTTCGGAACCCTTCGAAACAGAATACGGTTACCACATTATTATGGTTGAAAAAATCAAAGGGCAAGAAGTAGAGTTGCGACACATTCTAATGATGCCTAAAGTTTCCGATGCGGCTTTAAAAGAAGCCAAAGAAAAAATCACTTCCATCAAAAACAAAATTGAAAGCGGTGAAATTTCTTTTGCAGAAGCAGCCAGAACCATGTCTGATGAAAAAGAAACCCGAGCTAATGGCGGAACTTTAATCAATCCCAAAACCCAAGATACACACTTCGAATTGACCAAAATGGACCCAAGTTTGTACAGTGAAGTGTCTAATTTAAAAGACAATGCTATCACAGCACCAATCTTAGACGACGATCCGAGAACCGGGAAAAAATATAAAATCATCACCGTAACCAACAGAATCAACGAACACACCGCCGATTACGGAAAAGATTATATCAAGATCAAAGATTTGGCCCTGAAAGAAAAACAAATCAAAGCCATCGGCAAATGGTCTGAAGAAAAAATCAAGGAAACCTACGTTAAAATTAACGGAGAATACCAGGATTGTTTGTTTATCAACAATTGGTTGAAAAAATAGTATATTGTACTTCTAAAAGCTAATCTATAATCTCAAAAATCTTATATCAATGTCTGATGTTGCTGCCATTCAAAATTTAGTTCAAAAACGATTAGAACTTAAAAAAGAAATCGCTAAGATTATTGTAGGTCAAGATGAAGTGGTTGACCAAATTTTACTGAGTATATTCTCAGGCGGACACGCCTTGTTGGTTGGTGTTCCCGGTTTGGCTAAGACCTTAATGGTTAACACCATTTCACAAGCTTTAGGATTAGATTTTAAACGCATTCAATTCACTCCCGATTTGATGCCTTCGGATATTTTAGGAAGTGAAATCTTAGACGAAAACCGTCAGTTCAAATTCATCAAAGGTCCCATTTTTGCCAACATTATTTTGGCCGATGAGATCAACAGAACGCCACCTAAAACCCAAGCGGCTTTGCTCGAAGCGATGCAGGAACGTTCGGTGACGATTGCCGGTCAGAACTATAAATTGGCTTTGCCTTATTTTGTGTTGGCTACCCAAAATCCAATTGAGCAAGAAGGAACTTATCCGTTGCCGGAAGCGCAATTAGACCGTTTTATGTTTGCCATAAAATTAGATTATCCTACTTATCAGGAAGAAGTGCAAGTCGTGAAAAGCACTACTTCCGATGATAAACCGGTCATCAGTCCGTTGTTTTCTGCCCAAGAAATTATCGATTTCCAACACTTAATCCGTCGCGTTCCTGTGGCTGATAATGTGATTGAATACGCTGTAACTTTGGTTGGTAAAACACGTCCGAAAAGTGATTTAGCTTCAGAGTATGTCAACAATTATTTGGATTGGGGTGCCGGACCGAGAGCATCGCAAAACTTAATTTTGGCCGCCAAAGCCAATGCTGCTTTCAATGGTAAATTTTCGCCGGATATTGAAGATGTAAAAGCAGTAGCCACCGGAATTTTACGCCACAGAATCATCAAAAACTACAAAGCCGACGCCGAAGGAATCACCGAAGAAATGATTATTGGTAAGTTACTGTAATAATTGGAGTTTTTTTTCGTTAACTGTTTATAAAAGGAACAGAATATGAAAAAATATGTACTACTATTGCCTGAATTTATTCTGCTTGGCCTGTCGATTTATTGGTTTCTGGATAATTTCCTTGGAACGAATCATTTTAATCCGCTTGCCTTTACCATTTTTGTCATACTGTTACTGCAGATATTTTTTCAAAACAAATATTTGGGCTTTTCATTGGCAGGGTTATTTTCATTCTTTTCCCTATATATGATTTTAGCTGTGATTTCTGAATTCAGAGATTTTCCAACAGTCACTTCTGATGCCATTCTTTTACTTATGGTAGGATTGCTTTTATGCTTTTTGAGCCTAGGTTCTGCGGGAATAATGTTTTGGAAATACTTACCTAGGGTTTTTCCGTTCAGTCATTAAAGTTGTTTTTGAAGCAACGAATCCAATTCTTTATCATAGAAAAACAAAAACATGCTGCCCATCATGTCTTGGTCGGCATTGGTTGTATTGTTTACTTCTAATACAATTTCGTACTCGTGATTTTCGAATAGCCAAATGCCTTTTTCTGAGGAGAAAGGTTCAATACTGGTCAATCCGGTTTTGCCTTTATGGTTTACAATGGTGCTTTTAAAAATGGCTTTTTTAATGGTTTTATCAAATAAAGAAATGCTTGTGGCAAAAGGATGCACATGAATGGCAGCGGCATGCAAACGCAAACTGTCTTTGATTTGTAATTGCGAATTAACGCTGCTACGGTAAATATTTTTCCCTGCCGGAATTACCCAATGCCCGGAAAGTTTATTGCCTTTGCCGTCATCATAGCTGTGGTTTTTGATTTCCACGGGTATGCACTGATTTGTTCCCGGATCAGTTGGTGATTTATTCGGATCGTATTTATCGTAGGGCAACATGATAAAAGCCGTGCGACTCATCAACGGTTTTAAATTGTTGGCTTTAGAATACTTGATGTCGACTTCATGTCGGATCCAAAAATTGGCATCGGGTAAATTGTGATTCAAAGATTCTGTGGTCACATAAAGCAGTTCATTCCCTTTCATAGGAACTCCGTAACCTTTGGGAAAACTGAAATTTTCCATGCCGTGAGACAGCGAAGTCAAACGCGGATATTGGGAGCCGATTCTTTTTTCCAAATGAAACGAACTGAAATATTTTACCTCATTAAAATCGATATTGGTATGACAAATAAAATCTTTGGAAACCGGCGCTAGAGTTTTATTGTCTAATGCTTTTACTTCAAAACCGGTAAGCCATAGCAGGGTGGAATCTTGAGAAAGTTGAACGTAGTTTGAAGATTTCGGACCTTCCATCGATTTGTAAATACCGTCAATATAAAACTCAGGTGAAATCATTTTATAAGTTTCCGATTGGATGGCGACTTTCCAATCTTTTTCCACAACGCCTAATTTTTCAAACACAAATGATTTCACAATCGCTTTGTGCCGGTTGGGCAACTGCCAATACCAAATTCCGCCTGCCAATAGACCGGCAAGAATGAGAACTCCTGAAATTTTATATATCTTTGATTGTGCCATTAGACAAAAGTACATTTTTATATGATTGGAAACCTAAACAGAATATTCGGACTCGACTTTATGAGAGCTGCTGCCATTTTAATGGTGTTGTTCGGACATTGTGTATGGATTATACCCGAAAGCAATCATCTTTTTTACCAATTATTAGTGTTGTCAGGGTTTTTAGGAGTTGAGATTTTCTTTGTCTTAAGTGGTTTTTTAATTGGTAAAATTTTCTACCAATTGTATCTCAAAGAAGGGTTTTCGATCAAAACTGTTTTCGGTTTTCTCAAACGACGTTGGTTTAGAACGTTGCCAAATTACTATCTGATACTCGTGGTCAATATTGTGATAGCCTACATTATCGGAAATGACATTTCATATTCTTGGCAATATTTTTTCTTTATCCAAAATGCCATCTCACCGATGCCAGCTTTCTTCACAGAGTCTTGGAGTCTTTCTGTAGAAGAGTTTGCCTATGTAGTTTTGCCAATGTTTTTGCTTTTAGTCGGAATTATAGTCAAACCCAAGCACAAATCGCGCTTCTTCCTATTTGCGGTACTGACCTTGATTTTGATATTCTTTGTCAACAAAATCGCTTATCAAAACGCCACCACCAATACAAACTTGGACCAATGGAATAAGTCTTTGAAAGCGGTGGTGATTTATCGATTAGACAGCATTTTTATTGGTGTTTTGTGTAGTTGGATTTATCTCAACTTTACAACATTATGGAGAAAATACCGCTATGTGTTTTTTATGATTGGCATATTGTCGTTTTTGTTTCAATTTGTCGGCATTGGTTATTTCGGCTTATTTATTGAAACCCATCCTGTGTTTTGGAATGTGCTTTATTTACCCTTGGACTCAATTATG
>NZ_CAMLRU010000110.1 GCF_946482535.1 uncultured Flavobacterium sp. | reverse complement strand
CTAAAAACAACAATCCTATGAATTCACTTTGGGAAAAAATAATCATCCAAACCATACTAAAAAAGCCCGCAAGAAAATCGGGGAAACTAAAAAAGTATTCTAAATATGAATTGGCTAAAGGCTATCGCGAATTTGTCATTTTGGCCAAGCGCAACAGCAAAGATTTTGTCCTGATTACCTTGGGGATTTTCTCGGCCTCTTTTGGTTTCAAAGGTTTCTTACTTACCAATCACTTTATTGACGGTGGTGCTACCGGGATTTCGCTTTTAATTTCATTCCTCACCGGCATTCCGTTGTACTACCTGATTATCCTCATCAATCTTCCTTTTATCATCATGGGTTACCATGTGATGAGCAAGGCTTTTGCTATTAAAACCGCTTTGGCTATTTCGGGCTTAGCCATATGTTTAGCCACCGTTACCTTTCCAAATGTGACCAACGACAATTTGCTGGTGGCTGTTTTTGGTGGATTTTTTCTCGGTGCCGGTATCGGACTATCCGTTCGTGGCGGAGCAGTGATAGACGGAACCGAAGTCTTGGCTATTTACCTCAGCAAAAAATTAGGCACTACCATAGGTGATATTATTGTGGTAATTAATGTGGTTATCTTTTCAGCGGCGGCTTACTTTTTAGGTATAGAAGTAGCGCTTTACTCGATGATTACTTATTTAGCAGCCTCTAAAACACTCGACTTTTTAGTGGAAGGGATCGATGAATACATTGGCGTTACCATAGTCTCTTCTAAAAACAATGAAATCGGAAAAATGATAGTCGAAGTTATGGGCCGTGGCGTAACGGTTTACAGCGGCAAAAGAGGTTTTGGCAAACGAGGCGAGACCAAAGAAGTTGATATCATTTATACGGTCATCACCCGACTCGAGCTCAACAAACTCAACACCGAAATAGAGAAAATAGAACCCGATGCTTTTGTGGTAATGAATAGTGTTAAAGACACCAAAGGCGGCATGATTAAAAAAAGACCTTTGAAACATTGATTCTTTTTCCATAAATTTGAGTGTTTTAACCCTTTTTGTTATGAAAAAGAACACTCTTCTTTTGCTTACGCTTTGCTCGGTTTTGTTCTCGGCTTGTTGCAGTACAAAAACCAAAGAAGTCAGCAACACCATCGGCAAATCTGATTTTTACGACTATGCTTGGGAACTCGAATACCTTTCGGGAACCCGCATCGCTTTTGAAGGATTATATCCCGAAAACAAACCTTTTATCTTGTTCAAAGAAGCCGGAAATGAGTTTAGCGGCAACACGAGTTGCAATGGCTATAGCGGAAAGTATACCAAAAAGAACAACAGCATCCAATTTGGGAATACCATCAAAACCATGATTTACTGTGAAGGCGGCGGTGAAGAAGCTTTTTTGAAAATGTTGGGGAAAGTTAATAAAATAGCTTTTGACAGCGAAGGCAAATTGTTGTTGCTCCTTGATGATGTTCCGATGATGCGTTTTAAAAAAATCCAAAAACCTCAATAATCTTTTACATGAAAAAACAACTCTTACTAACGGTTTCCTTTATTTTCCTTTTGACTGCTTGTAAAAAAACTGATGCTGTTACCTCCGACGAATCATCGGTAAGTACCGAAGCGACAACATCTCAAGAAGCTTCTGAAACACAGACAGGAACTAATACAACGAATGCTATCCCCAGAGATTGTTATTTGGCGGATTTGGAAGGCAATAAAATTGAAATGGAAATACAATACAATCCGGAAGACATCACCGGAACTTTGACTTATGCTTTTGTGGGCAAAGACCTCAACACCGGAACTTTCAAAGGCAAATTGGAAAACAATGTCTTAATAGCCGATTATACTTTCCAATCCGAAGGCGTTACAAGTACGCGACAAATTGCCTTTAAATTGATAGATGATCAATTTGTAGAAGGATATGGCGACCTAATAAAAAACGGAACGCGATTCAAAGACCCGTCTAAATTGGAATTCAATTCAAACATGCCCTTAAAAAAAGTGGCTTGTCCTTAAATCAGACAACTTATGAACAGTACCTTAAAGCATAAGATTGTTTTTTTAGGCGCTGCCATTGGTTGGTTTGCTATCATTGTTCAATTCGTAATTATGATGCAAAACCGTGTCGAGTCTTTGACCGAAACCACCATTCGTTTTTTTAGTTATTTCACCATCCTAACCAATGGCTTGGTGGCTTTGTATTTCTCGGTGTTATGGTATAAAAAACCTCTCACTCTTTTTTCGCGCTTTGAAAAACCGGGGTTCTTAACTGCCACTACGCTTTACATTGCTACTGTTGGTATTGTCTATCAATTGCTATTGCGCCATATATGGGAACCTACCGCTATGCAAAAAATCGTAGATGAATTACTGCATTCTGTCATTCCGATATATGTTTTTATCTTTTGGATTTTCTTTGAAAACAAAAAAGCGGTGGCTTGGAAATCCATTCCGAGTTGGCTGCTTTATCCTTTGTTTTACTTGGTTTACATTCTTCTGAGAGGACAACTTTCGGGCTATTATCCCTATCCTTTTCTGGATGTAGCCCAATTGGGTTGGGAAAAAGTACTCCGCTTCTGTGGCCTTTTATTTGGAGCCTTTACCATCGGAGCCTTTGTGTTGGTAGCCCTCGGAAAATTTATCAATCCTAATAAACGGTAATCCCATGCTCAAAAAAATTCTTCTTAGAACCCTAATCGTATTATTAAGTCTAACGCTTATAAGTTTTATCGCCTTTAAAGTGTCTCCTTATCCTTCTGCCCTTTTGATTCGCTCGGCATTTGACAAAGGAGGTGTGGAAACCAACAAAGCTTTAGAAAAATATGTTCCGAAAGGCATTGCTACCAAAGGGAATATCACTTATGGCACTCCAACTGATATAGCCAAATTCGATTTGTACTATCCCGAAAATACCAACGTAAAATTACCCGCCATAGTTTGGACACACGGCGGCGGCTTGATTTCGGGCAGCAAAGACCAAGTGGCGAATTATTGTAAAATCTTGGCGTCTTATGGCTTTGCCGTGGTGGCTATTGATTATTCGGTGGCCCCTGAAGCGGTTTATCCTACTCCAGTAAAACAACTTAATCAAGCTTTGGAATATCTCACTAAAAACGAAGCGCAATTCCCTATTGATGCCCAACAACTCTTTTTGGCCGGAGATTCGGGTGGTTCGCATATATCGGCACAATTAGCCGCCATCATCACTTCGCCTAATTATGCCAAAGCCACTAAAGTAACTTCAAAAATATCGCCTTCTCAACTCAAAGGTCTGTTGTTGTATTGCGGTCCGTATGAAACGGATAAAATCAATACCGAGGGTGATTTTGGTGCCTTTATGCGAACCGTATTATGGTCGTATAGCGGCGATAAGAATTTTGTGAACAATGCGTATTTCAAAACCGCTTCTGTTTTAAATTTTGTAACCAAAGATTTTCCGCCGAGCTTTATTTCTGTCGGCAATGATGATCCGCTTGAATTCCATTCTGTGGCTTTAGCCAATAAATTGGACAGTTTGGGAGTTGAAGTCGAACGCTTGTTTTATCCTGAAGGATTTGCCCCAAAATTGCCTCACGAATACCAATTCAATTTTGAAACCGATGCGGCTAAGCTAGCCCTGGACAAATCGGTTAACTTTATAAAAGCCAAGACCCAAACGTCAAAAGATACAATAGCTGAATTTTAGAACAAAATGGCCCAAATTACCATTGGCTTTTCACTAATTTTACGCTATAAATTAAACGCCTCATGAAACACCGAGAACAAACCCGCAACGAAGAATTGGCCAATGCCATATCGCATGGTTTGGGTATACTGTTCTGTGTAATTGCCATGCCGATTGTCTTGAATGCAACTTACAATGCCAATGATTTAACCAGTTTTTACTCGGTAGCCGCTTTTGCCGTTGGAATGTTCTTGGTTTACACTTGTTCATCACTGTACCATTTAGTGCAAAAAGAAAAGACTAAAAATTGGCTTCAAATAGCCGATCACATCAGTATTTATTTTCTCATTGCCGGTACTTACACGCCTTTAATGATTAAATACCTGCCGAGTGAAACAGCCTTTATTTTTCTCACTACCATGTGGACTATAGTTTTCTTAGGCATGTTCTTTAAAATATTCTTTATCAAAAAGTTTGAATGGTTGTCAGTGGTGCTCTATTTGGTCATGGGTTGGATGATTGTATTTGTCATTAAACCCTTGGTAAACACAGTTCCTTTAGAAATTTTTTGGTGGATATTGGCCGGTGGTTTGAGTTACACTATCGGGGTTTATTTTTATGTCAAAAGTTATAAATATTACTATCATACCGTTTGGCATATCTTTGTGCTTTTAGGCACTGTCCTACATTTTTTAGCCATTTACAAAAGTCTTTAATTTATTATGGAAATCTTTATTATTTCTATCGTTGCTTTTTTGGTTGCCATCTTAACTTTTTTCTCCGGATTTGGTTTGGGAACCATCTTAACTCCGGTATTTATGATTTTCTTCCCGGTCAATATTGCCATCGGATTGACGGGTGTGGTTCATTTTTTTAACAATCTCTTCAAACTCTTTTTGGTCGGAAAAAAAGCCGATCGAAAAGTGGTGTTGCGTTTCGGAATTCCGGCAGTGATTGCGGCCGCTTTGGGTTCTTGGCTATTGTTAAACATTTCTGATATCGAACCATTGTTTACTTATACCCTTTGGGACAAAACCATTGAGGTCTTTCCGGTAAAATTTATCGTGGCTGTTCTACTCATACTGTTTGCTTGTATCGACCTGATTCCATATTTCAGCAAATTGGAATTCGGACAACAAAAGTTGCCGCTTGGTGGTGTTTTGAGTGGTTTCTTTGGCGGATTGGCGGGTGTTCAAGGAGCATTGAGAAGTGCTTTTTTAATCAAAGCCGGATTGTCTAAAGAATCTTTTATTGCTACAACTGTGGTGGTTTCTACTTTTGTTGATATCACTCGCTTGAGTGTTTATACCACTCGCTTTGACAAAGCCGGATTGACTGACAACCTGACTTTGGTTATTTGTGCTACTTTGTCCGCCACTATTGGCGCTTATGTTGGCAACAAACTATTAAAAAAAGTGACTTTACATTTCGTAAAAGTAACGGTAGCTGTACTGCTGATATTGATTTCTTTAGGATTGGGTTCAGGGTTAATTTAATCAGAAGTTGTCCTTTATAACTCTTTGAAAGTTAACAATTTGATAAACCGACAAACGGGTTAAGAACGCTAAATTGTTTTACCTTTATGTAAAAACGTATAATCATGGAAATCAATTGGAAAATAATTGCTGTAGTAGTCGTGATTGCTATCGTTTTGGTAGCCTACTTGATTTATAAAAATCAAAAGGACCAAGAAAAGGTTGTTAAATATTTCAATGAAGACTCGTCCGAACTAACCGAAGAGGAAGAAGAACTCAACAACGAAAGATAAACTACAAAGGCAACATCGGCATAAAAAACCAGCAAAACAGACTGATTACAAGAATACAAACGATATTTAAAACCAGTCCGGTTCGCATCATGTGCTCTATTTTGATGTGTCCTTTGGCAAAAATTATGGCGTTGGGTGGCGTTCCCATAGGCAACATACAAGCGCAACTAGCTCCCAATGTCATCGGAATACCAAGTAATAACGGATTCAAATTCAATGATAATGCCATTGAAGTCACTACCGGAGAAAGGATAATCACCAAAGCCAAATTACTGATGACTTCGCTTAAAAAAACTGATATCGCGGTTACAATTAATATAATCAGAAACAAATTATCAGTGGCTAAAGTGGCCAAACCGGCTCCAAACTCATGTACCAGTTGAGAATCTTCTAAAGCATTGGCCAAAGCAATCCCACCGCCAAACAAGAGCAACACATCCCAAGCCATTTTTTCGGCATCTGGCCATGACAGCAATCGCTCAGGGTTTTCGGTATTTGATTTTGTATTTGAGGGAATTAAAAACAACAAAATAGCGCCCATTACAGCAATGATAGTATCATCGAGTACAACAAAACTTTGCCAATCATTGAGTAAATCTTTGATAATCCACAGCAAAACCGTGAAACTGAAAATTGACAAAACTCTCCACTCAGCAGTGCTCATGGTGCCCAATTGCTTTTGGGCTTTCTTAATAGCACTCGAGGCTTCCTCACTGTGCTTGATGTGATTCGGATACAACCATTTTACTAAAACGAAATAAAGCAACAATAACAAAATCAAGGTCAGTGGCATAAACAATACTAACCAATCAACAAAGGCTATGGTATGATTGAACCGTTCTTCCATATAGCCTACATAAGCCACATTGGGCGGTGTTGCGATGATGGTACCCAAGGCAAAATTAGAAGCATAAGCAATGCAAAGCATTAGTACCAATGAAAAATTATGGACGTTCTTTTCGTTCTTATTGTGGCTTTTAATCACATGAATAACCGACAAGGCAATGGGAAACATCATCATGGTAGTCGCGGTATTGCTCAGCCACAAACTCAGGAAACCCGTGGCCATGATAAATCCGAGAATAATCCGATTGCCATTGGTACCGGTGATAGTGATAATCCCGAGTGCCATTCTTTTGTGGAGGTTCCATTTTTCTATAGCCAAAGCGAGAAAAAAACCACCCATAAACAAAAAAACTATCGGGTCGCCATAAGCTTTGGAAACTTCCTTGAGTGATGCAATTCCAAATGAAGGAAACAACACTAAGGGCAGTAATGCCACTACCGGCATTGGCAACGCTTCGGTTATCCACCAAACAATCATTAAGACGGAAATGGCCAAAACCAAATTGGCCTGATGCGGTAACGCAAACGGATTAAAAACAAAACTCAAAACGCTGAGCAAAGCACCTAGGAGTAAACCGATTTCTTTTTTGTGGGTTGTAAAACTAATTGGCATTCAGTGACTGTTTGCTTAGGATTATCTTTTAAAGGTAAGGTAATTTGTTAGTTTGACAAAATTTAACCAACAAGAGATTACCATTTAATCTATTACTATCACTTTGCTTTAAACAGGTCTAATTCTTTTATTTGTTCTTTATAATCGGATGGCAATAAAATACTTTTGACCAGTCCGTCCATTTTCATTAATCGGCTGACTTTATACATTGGCACTACCGGGGTTAGCAAAGAGAACTTTCCAAATTGCAACAAGGCTTTAACCCGATTGGGGCAAACCAACTTTTGACCTTCTATCAAAACGCTGAAACGGAACGTACCGAGGTGCTTTTTATATTGTTTAAAAAGGTCTTTAGTATATTTACTTTCTTGTAAATTGTCCATCAAGTGGGCTTCTCTTGCCGGTAGCCAATCGGTGTAAGTTGGCGGCAATTCTTTTAAACCCATTCTTATCCCAACTCTGTAAAAAACATTATAGACTTCTTCTTTCTCAGTCTCGGTTAATTTTGCTTCGAGCAATTCGTAAGCGGCTATCGAATAATGAATCAGCATAAACAACACATCGCGATAAGCCCAATCCGGAATTACTGCTCCGCGTTTTTCTTCAACGGCTGAGTGTATTTTTCGCATGGTATCAATGGCTTTATTGGCTTCTTCTTTGGGTGCAAAAACTATCATTCGGGCATATCGCACCGTAGAAAACAACCTTCCCAAAGGATCAGCCGGTAACTTGCCGGTAAAGTAAAGCCAATCCACGGCCTTATTTAAAGCGAACTCAGCTGCGGCTCCGGCAAAAATGAACAATATAGTATCACTCTTTCCCCAAATTTTTCTAACGATTGATTGGTCTTCAACAAAATATTCCATACTCTAAAAATTGATTTTGCTAAAGTATAAATTTTCTATTTAAATACAAAGTACTTTGTTATTCAAAGTTTAATAAAAATAAATTTAGGCTATCAAAATTCAAAAGATTGCAAGAATTTCTGTCAATGCAACGCTCTTAATTGTATACTAATTTCAATATCTTTGCCTTAACTAAATCGATATAGTAATGGAAGAATGCATTTCGGTATTTGATATGCTCAAAATAGGTGTTGGACCTTCAAGTTCACACACACTCGGACCTTGGCGTGCTGCGGAGCGTTTTTTAAACGAATTAAAAGACGATAATCTGTTGACCGAAATCACTCATGTCAAAGTAGATTTGTATGGTTCGTTATCGCTTACCGGTAAAGGTCATGCTACTGATTACGCCGTAATGTTGGGTTTAAGCGGTCAAGACCCGGAATACATTCCGGTACAAAATATTGACAGTATTATTCAATCTATTGCCAAAACGCACCAAATTAATTTGGCCAACGAATTGGTGATTGCCTTCAATCCGGAAACCGATATTGTTTTTAATAAAAACTTTTTGCCGTATCATGCCAATGGGATGTCGTTTACCGCAACAACTAATGACGGAAAAGCAATTACCTCTACCTTCTACTCTATCGGTGGTGGTTTTGTAGTGAAAGAAGAGCGAGTGAATGCCAAAAAGAAACACCAAATTAAGTGCGCGTTTCCTTTTCCGATTCAAAATGCCGCCGAATTATTGGAATACACTATCAAGGAAAACAAATCCATTTCGGAAATTGTTTATGCTAATGAAATTTCGATGCGTCCCGAAGCGGAAGTTCACAGTGAATTAATGCGTGTTTGGAACACTATGTTGGAATGCATGTACATAGGCTGTCATTCGGAAGGTATATTGCCCGGCGGATTAAACGTTCGTCGTCGTGCCTTTGATATGCACCAAAACTTGATTGGTTTGGCCAATTACAATTCGCCCCAAGAATGGCTGGAAACCATCCGAAAAACAGAAGTGAAATTTAGACAAATCCTGAAATGGGTTTCTTGTTTTGCTTTAGCCGTAAACGAAGTCAACGCCGCTTTAGGTCGCGTAGTTACAGCGCCTACCAACGGAAGTGCGGGTGTTATTCCGGCCGTATTGATGTATTATATGGTGATTGAAAACCACCAATCCGACGAAAAGCAAATCAAACAATTCCTGATGGTAGCCGGAGAAA
>NZ_CAMLRU010000109.1 GCF_946482535.1 uncultured Flavobacterium sp. | reverse complement strand
ATCAAAGCCTATCATGAAGTTATTTCCAAATCATTTCATTCTTCAGAAGAAGGAAATCTAAATCCAATCAAATTAAATTCGGAACTTTTAGTGGAAAGAGCCGAAGCATTGGCTGTAGAAAATATGCCGGAAGAATACCGTTCGCCTAAGCTTATTGAATCGTTGGTCGTATTGAAAAGAGAAACCAAGAAAGTAAACGACTTGGTTCAAAGAAAAGCCGGAGACGATGAAATCGCCAAATCGTTAGCCTCGCTACACGATACCTTCCATAAAATAGTAGGTTTGTGTCAACCCGAAAATAAATAATCTAAAGGCCCGACTACAATGTCGGGCTTTTTTTTGGCACAAATAGTTTTCAACAAATCGCGTTCACTAAATCAAATATTCCAAATTAAATTTACCTTTGTGCGCTTATAAAAATTACGATTATGATTTATAAATTCAGAGCCATTCTAGATGCTGAAGAAGATGTTTTCAGAGACATTGCCATTCAGGAAGAGGACACTTTAGAAGATTTGCATAACGCCATTGTCAATGCTTTTGGTTTTGACGGATTAGAAGTAGCTTCTTTTTACACTTGTGATGACCAATGGAACCAAGAAGAGGAAATCCCAATGTTTGATTCGGGTGATGTTCCCGGTGAGATGAAAATCATGAGCGATTATCCTTTGAACCAATTATTAGGCGAAGACCAAACCAAAATAATTTACGTTTACGACTTTATCAATATGTGGACATTCTTAGTAGAACTGGCCGCCATTGAAGAAGCCGAAACCGGAGTTACTTATCCTAACTTATTATTCTCTCACGGTGAATTACCTAATGTAGCACCCGAAAAAGAATTCGAAGCCGAAAACGAAGACTTCTACTCTGAATTTGAAGACGATTTAGACGAGGACGATTTAGACATGTTTGGCGGTGATGACAGCTTTGAAGACTACGGGTTTGAGGAGAATTGGAATTAGCAAGCCCACAGCTGTTAGCCTAAAGCTATCAGCACTGAAACATTACTAAGACAAAACTATAATTATAAAACTGCTAAAAGCTAACAGCTGATAGCTAACAGCTACAAATGATCAACCTATTCAACGCCCACATCGAATCGTTATCCATCCATCGAGTTGGTAACAAAAGCCGTAACGAAGCCATTTTCCTTTCTGATCAACCTTATGGTTTGAATGATGAAATTGTGCCGTTACTGAAGGAATATTTCTTTAAATCCTTTCGTGAAAAAGAGGAAAACTACTTCCAATTTGCGCATGACGTGGATTTGGAATACAACGACATGTTCAACTTGGCTACGGAAATTTTTACCAATCCGAGTGATGTGCATGAAGTTTCTAAAAAAATTACCAAACACCTTTTTGAGCAATCTAACCATCCGCACATTAAAAACGGAGAAGTTTATGTGGCTCATTTGACCAATGTTTCTATTGATAATAAGGTAGTCGATGCCATCGGGGTTTTCAAAAGCGAAATCAAATCCGATTTTATGCAGTTTGAGGAAAAAGGAACGACCTTGGAAATGATTTTGCAACAAGGAATTAACTTGAATAAATTGGACAAAGGCTGTTTGATTTTCAATTACAAAAAAGAAGAAGGTTACAAGATTTTAACCGTTGACAGCAACCGTTATGATGCCCGTTACTGGTTAGAGCATTTCCTTTCGGTAGATGCTTTTCAGGATGAAAATTTTTACACCAAAAAATATTTGAAATTCTGCCAAGAATTCGCCAAAGACGTTGTACTTCCGGCAGAAGACAAAAAAGAAGAAGTGATGTTCATGAACCGTTCGGTAAACTTTTTTGCCAAAAATGACGAATTCGAAGAAAGCAAATTCTTAAACGAAGTCTTAGATAATCCCGATTTGATTCCGGAATTCAAAAACTACAAAGTCGACAAAGGTGAAAAATACAGCATCGAAGACATTACCAATTTCCCGATTGCCAATGCAGCCGTAACCGATGTGAGAAAGTCGATTAAAAACGTGATTAATTTAGATACTAACATCCAAATCAAACTCGATTTTATCAATCCGGAAAGCGCGGAGAAATTTGTTGAAAAAGGTTGGGATGAAGAAAAACAAATGTATTACTACTTGGTTTATTTCAACAAGGAGCAAAAGAGTTAATCCTATTTCAAAACAAAATGAAGAATCCACAATTGTTAAAAGAATTGTGGATTTTTTTTATCTGCTGATTAATTTTATATCTTTCACAATCAGTTATCAAACCACAATGTCCTCAAAGCATTATATATACTTCCTACTATTCTTTTTTTGTTGCCAAAACCTATCGGCTCAGCAAAAAGAAAGTCATAGTGGTAATGATTCAACGAAAGTATACAAGAAGATTGAGAACTATTCTAAAAAGAGCAAATTCAATCAATTCATCTACAAACTGTTATTCAAATCGAATAGAAAACCCAAAGCCTCAAGCAATAGTACCAAAAGGAAACGATTCTTAATCAAGAAATCCTTTGACCGAAACGAAGGCAAGATTATCAGAAATATCAACATTGAAACTCTAGATCCGTTTGGATATTCCGTAGACAATTACAAAGATGTACCTGAAAAAGGATTTGAGAAATTCGGGAATAATCTGCACATCAAATCAAAAATTTGGACCATCCGTAACTTGTTGTTGTTCAAAAAAAATGAACCACTGGATTCCATTACGGCTAAAGAATCTGAACGTTTAATCCGCCGACAACGCTATACTCGTTCTGTTATCATCAAACCTGTAGAAATTCCGGGCAGTAAAGATTCTGTTGACATTTCGATTCGGGTACTCGACTCCTGGAGTTTGATTCCCACCGGAACATTATCGAGTACACAAGGAAATTTTGAACTGACTGAAAGAAACTTTTTTGGTTTGGGCCACGAATTTAAAAATGAATATACCAAACGCTTTGAAGGCGGACAATATGCTTATTTGGGTAAATACTCCATAAACAATATCAAAAACACCTTTATCAATGCCGCTTTTTCATACGAGAATTCGATAGATAATTACACTACTAAAAGTGCCAGAGTTGAGCGGCAGTTCTTTTCTCCATTGACCCGTTTGGCCGGTGGTGCTTATTTTGAAAACCGATTTTACATTGACTCATTACCAAACAATATCGGCACTTTTGCAGACCATCGATTTAAATTGGAAACTCAGGAATATTGGCTGGGACATTCGTTTAAAATTTTTAAAGGAAAAGATGAAGATTATCGAACAACCAACTTGGTAACGACTATAGGATACAAAAATATTAACTATCTGGAAACACCAGCTTTGACTTATGATCCGACACGTTTTTTTGCTTCCGAAAAGCTGTATTTGGCTACCATAGGTTTAAATACCCGAAAGTTTGCGGAAGACAAGTATTTGTTCAACTTTGGCATTATTGAGGACATTCCGTATGGTCAAGTGTATGCCCTAACAGCCGGATTTCAGGATAAAAATTATGTCAGAAGAAGTTATTTTGGAGGTCGCTTTGCTTATGGTGATTACTTTTCTATTGGCTATTTCGGAACCAATATTGAATGGGGAAGCTTTTTTAACAACGGTTGTACAGAGGAAACAACTTTCAGAGTTGAAGGAAATTATTTCACCAACTTACAATATATAGGCGATTGGAAAATAAGACAGTTTGTTAAACCTACCTTGGTTTTAGGAAACCATAGAGCACCCATTATAAAAGATCGCGTACTACTTTCAGACGACAACGGAATTGCAGGATTCAATAACCCGCTAATCAACGGAACCCGAAAACTCTCGGTGGCATTACAGACGCAAACTTATGCTCCGGGCAATTGGCATGGGTTTCACTTTAGTCCGTTTTACAATATGACTTTTGGGTTTTTAGGCAATGAAACCGACAAATTCCTTGATAGTCGATTGTATTCTAAATTTAGTTTGGGCGTATTAATCAATAACGATTATTTGGTATTCAACAGTTTCCAAATTTCCTTTTCTTATTATCCTTCCATCCCTTTTGAAGGCGACCATGTCTACAAAACAAACTCCTTCAAAAACAACGACTTAGCCTTGCCTGACTTCCAAATCGGGCAACCAACCATTGTTCCCTATCGATAATTTCGGATGGTAATTTTGTAAGTTTACATCCTAATATAATTACAATTTAATGTATTTTAACGACTATTTTTGGCTTTTAAACGTCAAAACTATAAGTTTACTGTAACTAACTGTATCCGAGAAGCTTCTATGTTATACAGCGCATCGGAATAAAACCCTATCCTATGAAAACAAACTACTTAACTCATGGAACGGTCAATAAAAGTTATCGCTGTTCAATCCTCGGACATCGTTTTGTGGAAACTAAAAAAATCAATATGCATTTTAGTGAGTACGAATGTAAAGTTTGTAAAATGCAAGCTACCAATGACAGCAGAGGGCAAAAAATAACCCTGACTTCCAAACTCAAAGACATCAACGAAACGCTTTTCTATTTGAATCTCAAAAAGCAATTTATCACTAAATTTTACTTCCACAAAAAAGAGCAGTAACAAATCTAAATTTCAATCGTCATACCCTTGAACTCAAAAAACTGACCATTGGAATCAACCATTCTTTCCATCAATAAACTCAACAAACGTTACGGCAAAATCCATGCGGTAAAAGACGTTTCTTTCGAAATACACAAAGGCAATGTTTACGGCATTCTCGGTCCGAACGGTAGTGGTAAATCGACAACTTTAGGAATTGTTTTAAATGTGGTTAACAAAACTTCGGGTGACTACAGTTGGTTTGACGGTGCTATGCAAACCCATGAGGCTCTGAAAAAAGTAGGCGCTATTATTGAACGCCCTAATTTTTACCCTTATATGACCGCCAAAGAAAATTTGGAATTGGTTTGTAAAATCAAAGGAATCAATTACTCAAAAGTAGATGAAAAACTGGAAGTCGTAGGACTTAGCGACAGAAAAGACAGCAAATTTAAAACCTTTTCGCTGGGAATGAAACAGCGTTTGGCCATTGCTTCAGCACTTTTGAACGACCCTGAAATTTTAATTTTGGACGAACCAACCAACGGTTTGGATCCGCAGGGAATTCACCAAATCAGAGATATTATAAGGTTAATTGCCTCACAAGGCACGACTATTTTATTGGCTTCTCACCTATTGGATGAAGTGGAAAAGGTTTGTAGTCATGTTTTGGTTTTGCGCTATGGAGCGGTTTTATATAACGGAACCGTTGACGGCATGATTGCCCATGAAGGATATTTTGAATTACAGGCCAACGACAACCAAAAACTGTTGCAAGTTTTGAATCAACACCCGGAAATCGAAAAAACATCGGAAGTTGAAGGAAAAATAGTTGCTCACTTTAAAAATATAGTTGAGCCGGCTGCCTTGAACAAGTACTTTTTTGAACACAATATTTATTTGAATCATTTGGTGCTAAAAAAACTGAGTTTAGAAGAACAATTTTTAGCCTTAACCAAATAACAAACAAGCCATCATGAAACGATTACTCTCAATAGAATTACAAAAAATTTGGAAAAATCGAGCCAGTAGAATTTTAACTATAACTTATTTTGTCCTACTGACTTTTTTATCCTTTATCGCTTCTATCAAATTTGATATAGGTCCGATTCACATTCGCTTGGCAGACCAAGGGATTTTTAATTTTCCATTCATATGGCATTTCAACACCTTTATCGCCGCATTCTTGAAAATATTTCTTGCGGTTATTATAGTTTCAATGATGGCCAACGAATACAGTTATGGAACTTTAAAACAAAACCTAATTGACGGCATGAGTAAAAAGGAGTTTATCATCTCGAAAGTTTGGACTATCGTTGTATTCTCTGCCATTTCAACCATATTCGTATTTATCGTTTCCTTAATTCTCGGGTTGGTTTTTTCATCTTTTAATGAAGTGGAAATTATTTTCTCCCGTATGGAATACTTGTTTGCCTATTTCATCAAGCTATTGGGTTTCTTTTCCTTCTGCTTGTTTATTGGAGTTTTAATAAAACGGTCTGCTTTTGCCTTAGGATTTTTGTTTTTGTGGTTCATGTTTGAGATGATAACCTTTGCCATAGCTTACAATAATTTACAGAATACTGCTTTGGTTGATAAGGTTTATGATTATTTTCCGTTGATGTCAATGTGGAGTCTTATACCGCAACCTTTTACAAAATTAAATGCCATAAAAACTATCGGAAGTCAGCTTGGCGTTGAAGATTTAAGAAATTATGATGTTCACTTTTCTTCAATAGCCATCGTTTTGACATGGACAGTTATCTTCCTTTTTTCTTCCTATCTGATAATCAAAAAACGAGATTTATAATGCCAATCACCGGCCAAAGCAAAATTCATCAAGCTTTAGCCGAACCCGCTAAAAAATGATTTAGAAAATAGCGGAAAGAATCAATTCTTAAAGAAAACATAAATAGAAAAACTTCTTTTTATGTTTTCTTTTTTATTTGTTAATTTTAGCGAATGAAAAAGAAGTTATTGTCTTTATTATTTGTTGTTTTCTCTATCGTAAATTGTTTCTCACAATTTAGTAAAACCCACTATATACCACCTCTTTCAGGCTCAAGTAACGTTACTGCGGAAGATCAATTTCTTTATATCTCCACGCCCAATATCAATCCTATCAATTTCCGCATTATAGAATTGGGCGGAAGCGTTATCACCGGGACGGTTTCTCGAAGTACGCCATATATTTACAATGTTGGTTTTGGCAACGATACTCAATTGCATGTTGATGCAGGGATGGCCAATAACATATTTAACAATAAAGGCTATATAGTAGAAGCTGATGACTTAATTTATGTCTCGGCCAGAGTAACCGCCGGTTCCGGAAATCAAGCCGGAGAATTGGTTTCAAAAGGAAAAGCTTCCTTGGGAAACCGGTTCAGAATTGGTGCTATTGCCAATCTTGCCGTTACCAATTACATTGATATTCACACTACTTTTATATCCGTTTTAGCTTCGGAAAATAATACTACAGTAAATTTCAGCGACATACGAGCGGGCGTACAACCGGTTAATAGTGCCAACGGTAATAGTCCTTTCAGTATTGTACTCAACAGCGGAGAAAGTTACGTGATGGCTGTTCAAGGGCCACATAATCCCAATCGCGACGGATTAATAGGCTCATTGGTTACCTCTGATAAACCAATTGCCCTGAACTGTGGTTCCTTTGGCGGAAGTAATGCCCCCGGTAACTTGGATTTAGGGTTTGACCAGATAGTTCCGGCAGAACGCATCAACACTAACGAATACATTTTTATCAAGAGTACCGGAATTGACATGGTAGAAACAGTACTCTTAGTAGCCGATTTAGATAATACCGAGATTTTTTTGAATGGTTCTTCAACACCTTCTGCCACTATTAACGCAGGCGATTATATTGTTTTTGACGGATCTTACTTTGACATCAACGGAAATTTATATGTCACAACAAGTCAGAAAGTCTTTGCTTATCAAACCGTAGGCGACAATAGTGCTACGGATCAAAGAAACCAGGAATTGTTTTTTGTGCCGCCTCTGAGCTGTCAAACACCAAGAATTATTGACAACATTCCTTCTATTGATTATATAGGTAGCCGACAATTCAATGGTAGAGTTACCATAGTAACCAAAACCGGGGCTACTTTAAATTTTATCATTGATGGAGTTAATTACACCTTGGCCGATTTATCTACGATAACCAATATCCAAGGACCTAACAGTGTTTTTGGTAATCCCAATTATGAAACCTACGTCATTACAGGTTTGACAGGAGATGTTTCGGTTTTTTCTACGGATGAATTGTATCTGGCTGCTTATGGAACCAGTGGTGCGGCTACCTTTGGCGGTTTTTATTCCGGATTTACTTTTGAACCCGAGATTTCATTCAACCAATTAGACCCACTCCAAGCCAGTTGTATTCCCAATACCAGTTTGTCTGTAAACACCTTAAGTCCTTTTGATACTTTCCAATGGTATTTTAACAACACTGTCATACCGGGCGCTACCAACAGCAGTTATACACCGTCAACGCTGGGTCCGGGTTATTATTATGTCTCGGCTACCATTTCTAGTTGTTCCCTTCCGATTAATTCCAATGAAATACCGGTAAGTTCTTGTCCGCTTGATTCTGACGGTGATACCATCAATAATAATATAGATTTAGACAATGACAATGATGGATTGACTAATTGTAATGAATCCTATGGCAATCAAAATATCGATTTGAGTAATCCGGCCATTGGCACTCTTACTATTGGAAACTACACCAATTCTTTCACCGGAACAGTTACCACTTCAGGAACCGGGACACCCTCTGCTACTCCTATTGTTGGGGATACCAACGGGAATTTTGTGACTGAAACCGCCACCGGAAAACAAAATAGTGTCAGCTATACCACAACTTGGAACAATCCGATAAGCTTAGCGGTAGAATACGCCACAACCGCCATTCCCGATGATTGGTTTACTTCTTCTACAGAGCTCCGAATTTCGTGTCCGATTAATAAAACTTTGACCATTTTAAATCCGAACAACCAAATTCTGATTGATACTAATTACGACGGTATTTTTGAAAGTGGTATCACCGAATATTCTTCCTTTGAAATCCGCTTTCGTCTGAACAGCAGTTTGGCTTTAACTCCGGGTACGGGAACTTTTTCGGTCAGAGGAAGTTTAATCGATGCCATTACTATTCGGAATATCAACTTAGTCGACAGCAATACCAGCAGAGTGGCTTTACAATTAATGGCTAATTGTGTACCTTTAGACTCTGACAACGATGGCATTCCTGACCAAAATGACTTTGACAGCGACAACGACACAATTCCGGATTTAACTGAAAACCAAGGTCAAAACATTACTGCCTTGTCCAACGTTGATGCCAATAACGACGGAATAGATGACCTTTTCGGCACCGGAATCACAGCCGCTGACTCCGATGGAGATGGTTTTCTTAATTACCTGGATTTAGACAGTGATAATGACGGTATTTTTGACATCATTGAGTCGGGAAGTCCGGGTAACAATTCAAACA
>NZ_CAMLRU010000108.1 GCF_946482535.1 uncultured Flavobacterium sp. | reverse complement strand
GAATCGAAAAGAATGGTAATACGGCTAAAAAAGCGGCAGTCTGGTTGACTATAACTACTATTTTTTTTAGTTTATGCTAATAAAACCAGATTAGGAAAATATAGGCCGATAAAAACAAAACGGCTCTAAGTGAAACCAAGAAAGCCAATAAAAAAACGATAAAATTGACGGTAAAGTAAACTTGCAGTTTGGTTTTTTGGCTGACCAATCGGTCGAGTTGGGATTTGTTGGGGCGATTGATTAAGTCTTTTTTGCTGTCGTAAAAATTATTGATGATATAACCCGAAGCAATGGTCAGTCCGGAAACGATTACAATGATAAACAAATTGAAATCGAGTAAGACATCGAGTGCTCTTTTTTCGGGAGCCAAAATGAATATGGCTGATAAATATTGGGCTAAAGCAATAATCGGAATGTTATAACCGCGAACCACAGAAAACATACTGATGATTTTCAGTAAGGTGTGTTTGGTTTTTCGGCTTAACATTATTGGGTAATTAGAATTGGTAAACCACTTCCAATTTGTAATCTTTGAGGGATTGTTTTGCCTTTTCTAAATCTTCGGTAAAGCCTAAGATATAACCGCCACCGCCGGAACCGCAAAGTTTGAGGTAGTAATCGTTAGTTTCAATTCCTTTTTGCCAAACGCCGTGAAACTCTTCCGGAATCATGGGTTTGAAATGGTTTAAGACTACTTTAGAGAGTTGTTTGGTATTGGCAAACAAAGATTTCATATCGCCGCCCAGGAAATTTTCCACACAAGCGTCGGTGTATTTGATGAATTGTGATTTGAGCATTTTACGGAAGCCTTCTTCTTTAAGGTTTTCCATGAAAATGTTAACCATTGGGGCGGTTTCTCCAACGATTCCTGAGTCTAACAAAAACACGGCGCCTTTTCCGGTAGCACTTTGTGACGGAATGCCGGTGGCTTCGATATTGTCTTTAGAATTGATGAGAATAGGAATGCTCAAATAGCTGTTTAACGGGTCAAGACCGGAACTTTTTCCGTGGAAGAATGATTCCATTTGGGAAAAAATGACTTTGAGTTGCAACAGTTTTTCACGGGTTAAGTTTTCTAAAACCGTGATTTTGTCATTGGCGTATTTGTCATAAATAGCTGCTACCAAAGCACCGCTGCTGCCCACGCCGTATCCTTGCGGAATACTGGAATCGAAATACATGCCGCGTTCTACATCGGTTTTCAGTCCGTCTAAGTTGAACGTCACTAATTCCGGTTGGTCTTTTTGGAGTTGCTCCAAATAGGTTACAAATCGACGTAAACTTGCGTTAGATTTCAGGGCTTCTTCAGTTGGATTTTCATCCACTTTTAAAGCGCCGTTGTAGAAGTTGTAAGGAATGGATAAACCTTTAGAATCTTTAATAATTCCGTATTCTCCGAAGAGAAGAATCTTTGAGTAAAATAATGGTCCTTTCATAGAATTTTTATTGCTCCGTTTCCAATAGCATCACAAATATAGTTACCATTTTGACAATAGCCAACTAATTCGGTCTGAATAAATTGCAAAACACTCTCTCTAACGTTTTCGGGATACAAAACATGCACGTTGGCGCCGGCATCGAGGGTAAAACATATAGGAATATTCGTTTCATTTCTGAATTGCCAAATTTTATTAATGATTTCCAAAGTGTTGGGTTTCATCAAAATAAAATAGGGCATCGAGGTCATCATCATGGCGTGTAAAGTCAAGGCTTCACTTTCTACAATTTTGATGAATTCGGTTAAATTGCCGTTTTCTAAAACTTTTTTAATAGCGGATAAATTGTCATGGGCTTGCGCAAAACGTTGTTCGGCAAACGGATGGTTGTGCATTAAGTCATGGCCAATCGTACTCGAAACCTGTTTTTCACCTTTATCAACTAAGAGAATGGTATCTTGATAGTTTTTGAAGTTGTCGTGAATTTTGGTTGGAAATTCCACACCGTACAAATCAGAGCTTCCTGTGATTTGGGCCTGTTTTCCCCAAACGACAACACTTCCTTTTACACTTCGGCAAGCGCTTCCCGAACCTAATCTAGCTAGGAAAGATGCTTTTTGGTAAAAGAAATCTTCGTTCATTTCGGGGTTCAAAGCTTTTTCCAAACTCATGATATTCATGGCCAAAGCAGCCATGCCCGAAGCAGAAGAAGCGATGCCGGAACTATGTGGAAAAGTGTTTTCGGTATCAATAGTGAGATGAAACTCTTTTAAGTAAGGGCAATAGACTTCTATGCGTTCCAAAAACTTTTGAATTTTGGGTTTGAAATCTTCTTTGGGTTTGCCTTCAAAAAGTAAATCGAAAGAGAAACTATCATTGTTTTCTTTTTTGGCGAAAGCCAATTTGGTAATGGTTTTACAATTGTTGAGCGTAAAACTCACCGAAGGATTGGCCGGAATTTGGTGTTCTTTTTTGCCCCAATATTTAACTAAAGCGATATTACTGGGTGCGCTCCACTGAAAACTTCCGCTTTCGATTATCGTTGAAAATGGCTTTGAAATAAAATCCTTTTCGGACCACATAGATTTGAAATTTAGACAAAGATACATTTTTTATAAAAAGGATTTAATTTTGTTTAGTATATTTGAATAATATTTAAACAAAATTAAGATGCAAAGGATTTTAAGAATAGTATTGGTGGTATTCACTTGTTTGACCATAGGATATTTGTCGGGTTTGGTTACTCGTGAGAGTATTGCAACGTGGTATCCCACTTTAATCAAGCCGGTTTTTAATCCGCCGAATTGGATTTTTGCACCGGTTTGGAGTATGCTCTACATCATGATGGGTGTCGCCGGCGGGATGATTTGGAACCGAATTGACACAGAGGAAACGCAAGTTAAAAAAGCTTTTAAGTTTTTTATTTATCAGTTGGCTTTGAATGCGCTTTGGTCTTATTTGTTCTTTGGTTTGCAAAATCCGTTGTTGGCTTTAATCGAAATTGTTTTGTTATGGCTAATGATTTTTGAAACTTATTCGCAGTTCAAGAAAATTGATAAAGTAGCGGGAATGTTGCTTATTCCTTATTTGGCTTGGGTCAGTTTTGCCACGGTGCTCAATGCGAGTATTTGGTGGTTGAATAAATAAAAAAAGTCCCGTTTGATTCAAACGGGACTTTTTTATCAATGTATTTTAGTTATTGAATCACTAACTTTTTGATGGTTTTTAAGTGGTTTTCCGTATTGATTTCAACCAAATAAACACCTTTTGATAAATCGCTTACATTCAAATTAATGCTTTCATTAGATTGCACCGGAATGGTTTTTATAGCTTTTCCTAATAAGTCATACAATACAATCGTATCGATGTTTTCGGCAGTATTTACCAAACTAATTTGAACATGGTTGGTGGCAGGATTAGGATATAAAACCAGATTGCCTTCATCAAAAGCCACATTACTTAAAGCATTCAAGAATTTCGTGTTAAAGGTGTTGGTAACAATGGCCGGATTCGAATCAAAAATAATCGAGGCATTGTTAGGGATAATATCTCCTACTTGGAAGCCCGGATTGGCTTTGATTTTAAACTGAACATATCCCATACTTCCGGTGACATTAAAGAATGAGGAAGGCAGATAAATATTTCTGAAATTCCATTCTAAATGATTGCCGTTTCTGGTCATGGTGTAGTTGTGACTGGCACTTACCATTCTGACACTTTCTTCGTCTAATTGAGAATCCAGTAAGTCTTCAATACGAATATCGATGGCGCTTGCGGTACCGTTATTTTGGAATCGAATGGTATAGTACAAGTAGTCATCGGCAGTAAATTCATTAATGCGAATTTTATCGCCATGGGCTTCCATTTTGTCATTCGGATCCCAAGAGTTTACGACAATCTGTGAATTAGTATAGGTGTTATTAACCAAATTAATATCACTGGCAGTAGCCGTAATAGTAGCCGTAGCGGTTAATAAATCATTTAAATTAACAGTTGGACTAGGAGGAACAGTCATGGTCACCGTAATAATTCGGGTTTCATTGGGCTGTAGATTAGTAAAGTTATAAGTAAACCCATTCGCATTATTTGCTGTCCCGGCCTGACTCACGTTGGATATGGTCACTTGTGAAGGCTTAATAAAAGTAACCGTACCGTTTGAGGCGGTTAATCCGATATTTTTATAAATAATTCTGTTTTGGTAAGTAAGTGCCGGTCTTGGCGGACTTAAAGGCGCTATCGAAATACTCAAATCAGCATAAGTTTGGGTCAAAGTTACCGGGAAATACAAGAACTGTGTACCGCTTCCGACCGCTATACTCATATCGTTGTAAGTTGTTGCGCCAGCCGTATAGTAGGCTGTATATTCCGGCAACAATTCATAGCTGAAATCATAAGTGTTAGCCGGATTAGTGTCATATAAGGCGTATTGTCCGGTAGGAGAATAACCATTCATATTGGTCCCTGAATTATTCTGTTGGTAAATAAATGAGCCGTTAGGGAATAAGTTTTCGCCGGTATCTCTGATGCCATTATTATTGTCATCTACAAAGGCCACTAAGACTATTTTATCAGCATCAGGAGCACAAGTTACATTGGCAATCCAACCGGCTCTGTTTACGCTGTTGTCACTTCTGAATCTAAAGGTTAAACAGCCATCAGGACTTGAAGAGGTGAAAGGTCCGGGAGCAGTTGTACCCCAATAGCCACCGGCTAAACCACCCGGAACGTTAGCTGCGGGATTTGAACTGGCAATTAGAGGAGCATTGATAGAGTTGCCATCAAATACATAGAGTGCATCCCAATCGGCTTCCACGTCGAAAGAAGTAAAGGCAACTGTTACAAGTTCACCCGGTACGGTTGGACAAATAACATAAGTGTTATCAGAATTATTGGCATAGAAAGCATTGGGTCCGCCATTATCTACAAATTGACCGCCACAAGCCGGAGGTAAAGCGGTAGTGCAAACGTTAGCACCAACACTCCAAACACTGATGTCATTTTGAGCACAAACCGCTCTCACATAAATCGTATAACAAGTGTTAGGATTCAATCCTGTAATGATAAAAGGATTAACAGCAGAGGCAATAAAACCCGTAGCGTCTGAACCCGGTGCCGGGCTTCCGGCAGGAAGAACAAGGATGTCCCAATTGGTTGCTGAACCGGTTTCGGTCCAACCTGCAACCAGTGAAGTAGGAGTAGCTCCTGTTATAGCTAAAGCTGTTGGTCTTGGACAAGTTGGAGCAGGGGCACAAGTAATGTTGGCTATCCAACCAGTTCTGTTAATGGTATTGTCGCTTCTAAATCTGAAGGTTAAACAGCCATCTTGACTTGAGGAAGTAAACGGTCCCGGAATTACTGTACCCCAAAAACCTCCGGCTAATCCACCGGGCACATTTCCGGCCGGATTTGTGCTGGCAATTAGAGGGGCATTAGTTGAGTTACCGTCAAAAACATATAAGGCATCCCAAGTAGCTTCGGTATTGAATGCAGTAAAAGTAACCGTTACTAAATCTCCCGGATTGTCCGGACAAATGGTAGTGGTTGTATCAGAATTATTGGAATAATTCGCATTAGGACCTCCATTGTCAAAAAAAGAGCCACCACATACAGCCGGAGTTAATAAGGTTGTAAAAGTTAATGGCCCTGACCAACTACTTGCTTCGGTGGCATTGCACATGGCTCTAACATAAACATTATAACAGGTTAAAGTGTTTAAGGAGTTGAATGTAAAGGAGTTTGTTGTGACGCTTGTTCCTGAAGTATTGGCGTTTGGTGCTGCGGTACCACAAGGAACAGCAATCACTTGCCATTCGTTTGCTGAACCCGCTTCTGTCCATGTTATTGTTGCGCCTGAAGTGGTGAGGTTTGAGGTGTTCAACGAAAAGGGTTGCGGACAAGAAAGAGGTGCCGCACAAGTCACATTGGCAATCCATCCCGGACGATTCACGGTATTATCACTTCTGAATCTGAAGGTGAGACAACCGCTGGCATCCGATGAGGTAAACGGACCCGGTAATGCAGTGCCCCAAAAACCTCCGGCTAATCCACCCGGTACATTGGCGGCGCCGTTTGTACTGGCAATTTGAGGAGCACTTGTAGAATCTCCATTAAAAACATACAATGCATCCCAATTGACTTCCACATCAAAAGCGGTAAAGGTTACGGTAACACTTTCGCCTGAATCATTGGCACAAATGGTTACAGTATTATCGCTATTGTTGGCATAATTGGCATTTGGCCCTTCCGGATCGGTAAATGTTCCGCCGCAGGAGGGAAAGTTTTGTGCATTGGTACTTAAAATGGAGGCAAAGAAAAGCATCCAAAGACTAAAGAGTATTTTTGTTTTCATTATTGGTTGGTTTTGACAATCAAATATAGTAGATTTTGTTTTTAGTTGTATGTTATCTACTTAATAATTAGTTTCTTATTTATTATTTGATTGTCTTTGGTAGTAATTTCTATCAGATATAAACCTTTGGCAAAGGCTGAAGTATTGATATTAATTTCATTCGTTTGGTTTTGAAACGCCACAACCAATTACTGAAATCACGGTCACAATTAGGGTAAAAAAGAGATGATATTTTTCATGATGCCGTAATTGAATTGGCTACAATAAACCCGCCGGTCCAAGCGTTCTGAAAGTTAAATCCGCCCGTAATGGCATCGATGTTCACGATTTCTCCCGCGAAAAATAAGTTCTCATGCAGCTTGCTTTCCATAGTTTTAAAATTGATTTCTCTTAAGTCGATACCACCCGCGGTGACAAATTCTTCTTTAAAAGTACTTTTGCCATTCACCTGAAATTGTCCGTTAATGAGTTGGTTGGCCAAATCGGTCAGCTGTTTTTTTGACAAATCCGCCCATTTGGTTTCTGAATCAATGCCTGAAGCCAAAACCAAACTTTCCCAAAGTCGATTCGGAAAGTCAAACGGCGATTTTTTACTGACTGCTTTCTTCGCATGCTCCTGTTTGAGTTCTTTTAAGGTTTCCATCGCTTCGTCAAAAGTCAAATCATTAAGCCAATTGATTTCGATGGTGAACTGGTATTTTTTCTCTGCCAAAAGAATCGCACCCCAAGCTGAAAGTCTTAAAATTCCGGGACCACTCATGCCCCAATGCGTAATCAATAATGGTCCGGAAGCTTCGAGTTTGGTGCCTTTTACTTTTACAGTAGCGAAAGCCGAAACACCCATCAAATCTTTGATTCGGGCATCTTTGATATTAAAAGTGAATAACGAAGGAACCGGTTGAATGATAGTATGGTTCATGCTTTCGAGCAGTTCCCAAATTTTAGGATTGCTACCCGTAGTCATGACTAATTTTTGACAAGAAAATGTCTCGTGATTGGTTTCGATTTTCCAATAATGGTCTCCGTGAAACAGCGATTGTACACTTTGACCGGTGAGTACCTCAATTTTTAATTTTTGGGTCAAGCCCAAAAAACAGTCGATGATCGTTTGTGAGGAATCGGAAGTGGGAAACATACGGCCATCGTCTTCAATTTTCAATTCGACCCCATGCTTTTCAAACCATTCAATCGTATCACCCGAACAAAACTGGTGAAATGGACCGCGCAATTCTTTTTCGCCACGCGGATAAAATTTGACCAAATCATTCGGCACAAAACAAGCATGGGTTACATTACATCTTCCGCCGCCGGAAATGCGCACTTTTTCCAACACGGTTTTGCCGCGTTCCAAAATGGCAATCTTCAACGTTGGATTTTTTTCTGCAATATTAATGGCCGTAAAAAAACCCGCCGCACCACCGCCTACAATGATAATGTCGTACTTTGAATTCATAGTCTTTCCGGGAAATCGGTAATGATACCGTCAACTTCCAATGATTTTACAAAGGTAATATCTTCGGGTTCATTTATCGTCCACGGGAAAACTTTAAATCCTTTTTCTTTAATTTTTTGAACGTTTTCAGCGGTTAGCAAGTGATAATAAGGGTGAATCGAATAGGCTTTGATGAATTTGGCGAAAGCCAGCGCCAAGTCTAAATCAGTTTCCGTCAAAACGCCAATGCTGATTTTTTCATCGTGAAAACGTACTTCCTGCAACGCATTCCAATCAAAACTCGAAAGGATAATTTTATTTTTGTCAAAATCGATTTTGTCAATCAAATCCAAAACACTTTGCGTGGTCGAAAACGCTTTGATTTCAATATTTATGTCACATCGATTATGAACTAACTCTAATACTTCGCGCAAGGTTGGAACACCTAAATGTTGCAATTCTTTGGCAGAAAAATCATTTACCAAACCTTTCTTTGAAGTTGTTCGATCAACCGTTTCATCGTGAATGACCATTGGTACTTTATCCAAACTGAGCCATACATCGAGCTCAATCATGTCAACGCCCAAATCGATAGCTTTTTGGAAGGAAGCTAAAGTATTCTCGGCCACATGACCTTTCGCTCCGCGATGACCTATTTTGAGCATGGTTATAGTTTTTCCAACAATACAATGGTAAAATTAGTATCAATAATCACTTTGCCGTTTTCAACCGTTGCTTCCGTATTTGAGTAGGTGTCTCTTACTCTGATTCCGTTAGTAAAAATGTTTCCGACAGCGATTTCTTTTTTTCCTTTCGGCAAATCTAAGCCTACAACTACTTGATCGCTGAAATTGTCTTTGGTGTAACTTCTGCTGAACACATAAGGCGATTGCGAAATCATTTGGTGCACACCGGCTCCAATGGCAGGATGGTTTTTTCTGAAGGTTCCCAATAATTGATAGTGCACCAACAATTGGTTTTTTAATCGGTCCAATGTCAGGTCATTCCAATTCATAAACGAGCGCAAAGTGGCATCGCCTTGTGCTCCTTCGATTTCCAACGAACGAGCTATTTCATCACCGTAATAGACTTGTGAAATGCCCGGTGCCAATAACAATTTGGTTCCCGATTCAAAAGTCTTTTCTCGTTTTTTGTCGAAGGGCCAACCGTCATCGTGTGAGGTTACGTAGTTCATTACTGTATGGCCTTTTAAGTCATTTTGCAAGAGGTTGGCATATTTAGAGAATAGTTCTTCATAGTTCATTTTGGCTTCGTTTCTGAAATCGAAATTGATCAATCCGGTAAAACCATTGGCATAATAATCTACTTTTTTATCACCGAAATCGTAAAGTCTTTTCGCACCGATATTATAGCCATACACTTCTCCAACGGTAAAGAAACCATTGTTGTCTAAAACCTTTTTCGGGTTGCTTTTTTTGTATTCGGCGAAAGCCATATCGCAAACTTTTTTGAAATCGGCCCAAACA
>NZ_CAMLRU010000107.1 GCF_946482535.1 uncultured Flavobacterium sp. | reverse complement strand
CCTACCGACTGGCACCGATCCGGTTGTTGCCCATGATGTGACCATTGAATACTCACGCCCAAGCGCCAAGGGAAGACCGGTTTTTGGAGATTTAGTACCTTTTGGAAAACTTTGGAGAACAGGTGCCAATCAAAATTCGATGATTACTTTTAGCGAAGATGTAGTAATCAAAGGCGCTACTTTAAAAAAAGGAAAATATGCCATTTTCACTACGCCGAAAGCTGATATGTGGGAAATCATTTTCTACACTGATACCGACAATTGGGGAACACCTGAAAACTGGGACGAAAATAAAGTGGCCTATAAAACTAATGTTGACCCAATTGCTTTGGGAAATAACGTAGAAACGTTTACTATTGCTATCAATAATTTAACCAATGACAGTGCCACTCTTGATATTTCATGGGAAAAAACTATGGCTTCCATCAAGTTTGAAGTGCCAACCCAAAAAGCAGCAATGGCCAGCATCAACAAGGTTTTAGCAGGTCCAACAGCCGGTGATTATTTTTCTTCAGCGCAATACTTGTACCAATCAGAAGGCGATTTGAACAAAGCTTTAGAGTATGTAAATAAAGCGATAGGCATGGCTAAACCGGGAGAAGATGCTCCCTTTTGGCACCTAAGATTAAAGTCATTAATCCAAGCCAAAATGGGTAATAAATCGGGCGCTATTGAAACCGCAAGATTATCATTAGCCGGTGCAGAAAAAGCCAACAATGGTGACTACGTTAAAATGAACAACGACAGCATCAAAGAATGGAGTAAAAAATAATTTTAAAAATCCATCATAATAAACCACGACTGCTTAATTAGCGTTCGTGGTTTTTTTATACCAATACTTTTTGTTTTCCTTTGATGCCCAATTGAATCAGTATAGACAAGGCAATCGTTAATGATGCTCCGATGAAATTCAGCCACAAATAACCTAACTTTTCTTGTCCGTTAGGGTAGATGTGAATGGTGTAATAATAAATAAAGAATATGGTAGTTTGACTAATAACGGCGCTATAGAAAATGGCATTGGCCTTGACAAATTTCAGATAGAAACCAACTAAAAACACCCCTAAAACAGTACCGTAAAATATGGAACCAACGATGTTTACCAATTGGATTAAGTTTTCAAACAATGTTCCGACACAGGCAAAAAGTATTGCAATTACACCCCAAAGTAAAGTGAAATACTTGGTCGCATTGACAAAATGCTTTTCTGATTTTTCACCTTTCACATTTCGCTTGTAAATATCAATAGCAGTGGTGGAAGCCAAAGCCGTTAATC
The DNA here is from genome assembly GCF_946482535.1 of uncultured Flavobacterium sp. The sequence continues at coordinate 8,114 of NZ_CAMLRU010000107.1, read as the reverse complement.
CTGAAGCTGAAGAAGACATCGCTGCTGATAGGATAACTGCCAATAAAAGCCCAATCAATCCCGAAGGCAAATAGTTCAGAATAAAATAAATGAAGACATAGTCTTTGTCATTGGTTTCTGCTTTGCTGTCGACTTTGGCGATGATTTCTTTGGCTTGGTCATGCAAGTCTTTTTCTTTTCCCGATAAGGAAATCAGTTTTTGCCGGAGTATTGGATTGTCGTAATTCTGATTCAAATGGTCGATATACAAGAGGTTGAACTCTTTTTTTTCTTCAGAGAGTTGGGTTAGTTGTTTTTCAAGGGAATTGTACTCTTCGGCATAAATAGATTTTTCAACTGCTGTTTTATTAACCGGGTTGAAATGCAACGGTACCGGATTGAATTGGAAAAATACAAAAACCATCACACCTGTTAATAAAATAAAGAACTGCATCGGTACTTTGAGAAAGCCGTTCATGATTAATCCCATTTGGCTTTCGCGATCTGATTTTCCGGATAAATAGCGGCCGACTTGTGATTGGTCGGTACCAAAATAGGAAAGCATTAAGAAGAAACCTCCGGTGATTCCGCTCCAAAAAGTATAACGGTTTTCAGGATCGAAGGAGAAGTCAAGTATATTCATTTTATCATTGGCACCCGCAATATGCATGGCATTGGAAAAAGTCATGTCATTCGGTAACAAATGAAGAATCAGAAAGAACGTGATAAACATCCCGCTCATGATGATAAACATCTGCTGCTTTTGGGTCACGTTTACAGCCTTGGTACCGCCGGCAAAAGTGTAGATGATTACCAAGATTCCGATGATAATGTTGAGCAGAGTAAGATTCCATCCCAAAATAGAAGACAAGATAATCGCCGGCGCATAAATGGTCAAACCGGTTCCTAAACCACGTTGAATCAGGAATAAAACGGCCGTAAACGAACGGGTTTTCAAATCGAATCGCTGCTCCAAATATTCATAAGCAGTGAAGACTTTCAGCTTGTGATAAATAGGAATGAATGTCATTGAAATGACCACCATGGCAATAGGTAAACCAAAATAAAACTGCACAAATCCCATTCCGTCATGATAGGCTTGTCCGGGTGTTGATAAAAAAGTAATTGCACTGGCTTGGGTTGCCATTACGGATAAACCAACAGTCCACCAAGGTGTTTCTTTGTTGCCCAAAATGTATTCTTCTACATTGGCACTTCCTTTGGTTTTATAAACCCCATAAATTACAATAAAGAGTAGGGTAACCGATAAAACGATCCAGTCGAGTTGTTGCATATCAGAAGAATAATTGCATTAGTAAAAAGAAGATAATGATGTAAAGGGCATTGGCTACCAAAACCCAAGTATAACTATTCTTCCAAACTGTTTTCTTTTCTTGTTCCATTTTATTTTCCGATTGCTAACATGTTGGCTAAAAGTCTGAAAGCACCAGGAACACCTTCTGGCAATTCTCTGAAGAAACTCAGACCGGTATAAATATAATTTCCTTTACCGTATTTGGCAATTAATAAAGCGCCGTTCTTGGGTTTTTCTCCTTTATCATTAGCCGAAAGGATAGGAGTGAAGTTGCTGTCCCATTCACTTGGATAATACAAACCTTGCTCTTGTTTCCAACCTTTAAAATCCTCTGAAGTAATTTTGTTCGGATAATTTAAAACTTGGTGATTTGGCGCTATGAATCGAACTTCGGCATCTTCTTCGGTAACTCGGTCACGGGAAATTTTTAATGAAAAAGGAGCCATTTCTTTGGTTACCAAATCGTCCAAAGTATTGTATTGCACTATCATGGTTTTGCCGTTCTGCACAAAGTCTAATAGTGTTTTTTGTTTGTAAGCCAAAGCGCTTACCACATTGTAAGCACGAATTCCGGTCATTACCACATCAAAATTTTCTAAACGTTCGGTGGTGATTTCCTCCGGTTTTAAGATAGTTACTTCGTAACCCATTTGAGCCAAACTCTTAGGAACCTCGTCGCCGGCACCCATGATATAGGCGATTTTCTCGTTTTTGGTTTTAATTTTTAAGCGAATGCCTTTGGCTTCGGCAGGTTTCAAAACCATTTGTTTGTAAATGTGCGAATAATTGATGTCGATTTTTTCTTGGTCGAATGTTTGGTTATCAACTGTAACGATGCTTTTAATATCGATTTCACTGGCTTCGTCTGAAGGAGTTACAGTAAAAACGGCTACTGTTTCTTGTCCTTTTTTGTCGATGGTAAATGGTATTTCTGTTGGGGATACTTTCCAATCTTGGGCAAGAGCCAATTTTACATTACCTGAAATAGTGTCTTTTCCGGCTTTGACTTTTACCGTAACAGTTTTGCTTCGGTCGTTGTTAAAAATATATACTTTTTCAGCTATCGAAGATGTAGCCACTGGTACAATGTCTAACGGTTGATAGACTTCGCCTTTTACATCATCATTGTATTTGTAAACCACATAGCGCTCGTAAGAAAGGGTTACATTGTTGATGCCAATCCAAAAACCAACTTTAACCCGACGCAATACATCGGGTATACCGATGTTTTCTTGTTGTTCTACACGATACATTCCATCAGTTCCTTTTTGGTTGAGCCAATAAGCATTAGTATAATCAAAATCATTGGGCAGTTGTAATGTATTCGTTGTGGTGTACGGAATATTATTTTTTAGTGGAATATTTTCTTTTTGGTCAGCGACATAAACCGGCACAGCACCGATACCTTCTAAATTGATGGCGATGTTACTTCGGTTGATGGCTTCAATTTTTACTTTTAACGGACTTCCTGGTGTGATTTCTTGAACCTCAGCTACGGCTTCTAAATACAATCCGGCACAAGCGGCTATGATTTCTTTGATTTCCTCTAACTTGATGGTATTCCAATGTTTGTCTTCCAAATTTTCGATTAAACTGTAAGCCTTTACCAGCTCGGGAATGCTAGCCGAAGGATTTTTAAAATCGAAGTTTTTTTCTACAGCATATAAAATATCGCCAATTTCTTTTCCGCCTTTCACTCGATTCCATGAGGTATCGATCCCTTCAAACAGATTGGTTTTGTCTTTGGTCATATCGCCTTTTAAAAATTCTAGATATTCATCTTCTTCGCCACGAGTTCCGGTAGAGCCAAAGCCTTGTGATTGGTGTCGACTGCGACTCAAAGCGGCTATTTCCTGGTTGGATTTCCCGATAGAAGGGTAATAAGTTCCGATTTTTAAGTTGATTAAATTGGTTTTATCCGCGGCTTCAAACTTTTCCCGACTGCCGTAAAACCACCAAGAAGTATTGAAAAACAATCTTTTAGGTTGCCAAGTGCTCACATATTGCAATTGGTTCGGATATACAGTAGCATCGTTTACTTTGTCAAAAGCCTCAATACTGAGCATAGCAGAGGAAGTATGATGACCGTGAGTTGTACCCGGCGAACGGTGGTCAAAACGGTTAATAATCACATCGGGTTGGAATTTTCTTATGGCCCAAACCACATCGCTTAAGACCTGATCTTTATCCCATATTTTTAAAGTTTCATCCGGATTTTTAGAAAAACCAAAATCATTGGCTCGGGTAAAGAATTGTTTCCCACCATCAATTTTTCGTGCTTCAATTAATTCTTGAGTTCTTATGACACCTAATAATTCTCTAAGTTCGGAACCGATAAGATTTTGTCCGCCATCGCCACGGGTTAAAGATAAATATCCGGTTCTGGCTTTTTTTTCATTTGACAAGTAAGAAATCAAACGGGTATTTTCATCATCGGGATGTGCCGCAATGTAAAGCACCGAGCCGAGAAAATTAAGTTTTTGAATTTGATTGTGTATTTCAACCGCATTGGGTTTGGCCGGTTGTTGTGCCCATGTTGATTGGGTAAAAAGAAGTAAAATAAAAACAGTTAAGGAGTAAAGCTTTTGCATTGTCATGACTTTAATAGCAATAGCTTCAAATATAAACATTAAATAAAAAGCAGCGTTTTATTTAATTTGTTTTTAACAAAAAAGAAAAAAACCATTCGCTATTCAGTCGAAGCAGTTTGATTGATGAAACGACCTTTGGAATTGTAAGGGTACATTTTTTTATGAATGGGTAAAAATTGGTATGGTTCCTCGTCGTCAAAATCGGTTATGGTTACTCTGGCTTTGTTGTATAATGAATAACCGCCATAGTTTTTGGGAAGCTCCGATGCTGTTTTCCATTCACCATTTTCCTTAAAATAATAAACCATTTTCAGGTTATCAAAATAGGCTTGAAGATTGGGAAAATAATAATAACGTATGTAGCAATTGGTTTTTTTGTCTATGGGTAAGTTTTCTTTTTTGGTTACAGTATTCTGAGCATAAGAACTACTGAAAACCAAAATAAAAAACACGAGCATTATTTTAGCTGTTTTCATGATTTTGCAAATTTGGGGTTAACAAAAAATATCAATCAACTGATTTTAATCAAGCCAAAGATATTTATATTTATCTGTAAAAACATATTTTTTAACGCTGAATTACATTTTTTAAGTAAAAAATTAAGAAATATAGTATATTAAGTACTGACAGTTAATGATTTATTTGTAAATCTAACTTTAAAAACAAAGAGCAAGGTAATTGCCCTGCTCTTTGAAGTGTAAGTATCTATATTAATGTTTTCCTTTTCCATGGCCTTTTCCCGGATGACCTTTGGGTTTACCATTACCGTTTCCCGGTCCGTTTTTGTAATAGGCTTTTTGTTTCCAATGGCCGTTTCCTTTGTATTTTACTTTATGGGTTTTGTAATATTCATAAGGTCTGTTGCCTCTGTAATCAGTCAAGTAAACTGTTCTTCCTCTGTACAAATCATAACCTCTGTAATAGGCCGGTAAGGCTGCAGAACGATGCCATCTGCCGTTTCTTAAATAGATGTATCTTCTCGCCGGCACATCATAATATACTTCGATATCAGGAAGATAATAATAATGAACTTCTACCGGTGCAGAAGCTGCCCAAACAGGCGGTGTACCTACATTAACATTAACTGAAACTTGAGCGTTACTGCTTACCGCAAACACCATCAGTGTCGCCAGTAAAATAAATGACTTTCTTGTTTTCATATTACTTAGTTTTAATAAAAATTCATTTTTCTCTCAAACTATTGAATTGAATCAGTTCAATTAAAAAAACAAATTTCTCAGTTCTTTGAATTATATATTTCAAAGTTAGGCTGATAAACCACTAAGTATGTTATAAGATTTTTGAGAAGATTTACAGAATTAAAATCTAATCGGTAAACTCTTTGTCTTCAAATTTAGGTTTGACAATGGAGATTCCTTTTTGAAGCAGTAAGTTATTTGGGTAAATCATGAGTTCGCCGTCTTTGGTAATTAAGTCGGTATGAAAAGCATTGATGTCTATGATTTCGCCTTCAAAAGGAAAATCTTTGTCGTGAACTTTGATAACATCGCCAATTTTAAAAGGAAAAGAAAAGAACAAAATGATACCTGAAGTTATATTACTGAGGATTGACCATTGAGCAAACATGGCCACACCAACCACGGTCGCGATAGAGGATAGCGTGATGAGAATATCTTTTTTTTGCACACCCCAAATTACAATCAGTGAAATAACGGCCAAAATACTAATCAATAAGTGAATGTATTTGATGACCAAGTTGGTTCGTTTTTCAATCCCAGTATGCGATCTTGAATACCTTTTTACCGCTTTGGTTACAATGATTCTTAAAAGAATGACAATGATGATTACCAGGCCGGTGGCGATTTGTTCTTTTAGATAGTATTCAAAAAAATTCATATCAGTTTATAAATTTGTTAAGTAAGCATAGACTTTATCCGTTGGCAATCCTACCACATTGGTATAAGAACCTTCAATTTTAGCAATGCCTACCAATCCGATCCATTCTTGAATTCCGTAAGCACCAGCTTTGTCAAAAGGTTTGTAATTGTCCAAATAATATCGAATGGCTTCGTTCTTGAGTTGGTTAAATGTAACCTTGGTTACTTCAAAAACGGTTTCTGTTTTGTGAATGGTTTTAAAACAAACTGAGGTAATGACTTCGTGTGTTTTGCCCGACATTGACTTTAGCATTTCAAAAGCATCGCTATAATCTTTGGGTTTCCCCAAAGCTTTATTTTCGAACCAAACAATAGTATCACTCGTGATTAAAATTTCATTCTCGGCAATTTCTCCTTCGAAAGCATTGGCTTTCAGAATCGCTAAATAATTGGTAATCTCAACGCCTTGAAGGTTTTCGGGATAAATTTCTTCTATTTCCTTTAACCTGATTTCAAAATCGACCGCTAACTCTTTTAAAAACTGCTGTCTTCTGGGCGAACCCGAAGCTAAGATGATTTTGTAGTTTTGATTAAGCATTGTTTTTGATGTTCAAATTGATTACTAAAATAGACAATATTCCGAAGAAGATAATCCATTTTAACACCGAACTTAACAAATGAAAATCCTTTTTAGATTTGGCATTCCAAATTTTAATCACAAAGAAAATCATCGGGCCAATTACAAACAACAAAGCGTAAATCACGGCATAATACAAATTGTTTTCCATCAAATAAGTATTGATGTACCAAAGCAAAATCAGCGTCGCCATAATTCCTAATCCGAAAACCACTTTGGCTGTTCGGCTTACGCCAATAGAAATAGGTAAAGTATTCATTCCTTGATTGTAATCACCATTTACATCTTCCATGTCTTTAACAATTTCACGGATAAAATTGATGATAAAGGCAAACAAAGCATAGTCGAGAAGCAATGAAAAATACACGCCCATTTCTTTCTGATTGTTTTCAAAGGTAAGCGGTAGTAAATCGTAAACCCCAATAATTAAAATACTAATGGCTAAAAGAAAAGCCACAATAAGATTACCAATCAACAACATTCTTTTAAAAGTGGTCGCATACAAATACAACAAAGTAACGATGATAATAAAAATCCCTGCAAAAGTGGGTTTCTGTATTGTATTGGATAAATAAAAACCAATTCCGACACCCGTAACATTCAGCACAAAATAAATATTATACGCCATAGCTTCAGAGATGCCTTTGCCAATAACCATATTGAAAGGTTTGTTTTCGCTGTCGGTTTCTTGGTCCATGATATCATTGATAATATAACCTGCCGCGGCTATCATCAATGTGGATAAAACCAGTAATCCGTATTGAAAATCATTTAAAAACAAATAAATCGCTTCGTATTTCAGAAATCCGTAACGGAAAATCAATTGCATAAAAGCGAGTAAGAGTAAGTTTTGGTACCTGATTAGTCTTAAAAAATTCATTTCCTTAAGTTGATTTGGTTATTTGTTAATTCGGTTATTGGTAAAAATCAATCGTGTTTTCCATTATAGTACATATGCCATTTGTTTTGGGCTTTCATGACTTGCTCAATCACTTCACGAACTGCGCCTTTGCCACCGTTTTTATGCGAAATGTATTTGGAAATCGCTTTGATTTCCGGACTGGCATCTTGCGGACACGTGGGTAAACCTACCAATTGCATCACGTGAAAATCGGGAATATCATCGCCCATATATAAAACTTGTTCGGGTTTGATGTTGTATGATTCGATGTATTCCTTGAAAGTTGCTACTTTATCTGGCGAAGCCAAATGAATATCGGTGATGCCTAAATTTTGCAAACGAATTCGAACACCTTCATTACTGCCGCCCGATATAATGCAGACATGATAACCACTTTCCACCGCAGCTTTCATAGCAAAACCATCTCTGATATTCATGATTCTGAGCATTTCACCGGTTGGTGTAACATGAACCGAACTGTCGGTTAAAACGCCGTCTACATCCAAAATGAAGGTAGTAATGTTGTTCATGATCTCTTTATAACTTTTTCCCATGGTCGATTATAGATTTGGTTAGCAATTTATAGATTTCTTTTTGGTTTTCATCAGTTAAAAAAGCCAAATGATTATTGATGGTTTGGGTGTCGTTTCGTTTGGCCGGACCGGTTTGTGCTTCTTTTGGAGAAAGCGTCAAAATTTTATTAGCCGTTTCTTGGATCAAAGGCTTTAGGATATCAAAAGGCAATTGGTTTTCAGTACAAATTTGGCTTCCCATTTGGTACATATGATTAACAAAATTAGATACAAAAACCGCTGCTACATGCAAGGCTTTTCTTTGTTCTGAATTGACTTTG
>NZ_CAMLRU010000106.1 GCF_946482535.1 uncultured Flavobacterium sp. | reverse complement strand
ACTTTAATTGCCGCCAAAGATTTTAATGGTAAAAGCGAATGGGCAGCGGTGATTCCAACCGAAATCAGAGCAGAAATTGACGCCTTGCGCCGAGAAGATATCAAGTACAAAGCCTTAGACGAAACGGTTTTAATGGCGATATTGGCTTCGCGACAAGCGATTAAAAAGGCAGGTTGGCAACAAGGCGATGCTTTCGGTATTAATATAGGTTCGTCTCGCGGTGCCACACAATTGTTTGAAAAACACCACCGAGAATTTATCGAAACCGGAAAGACTGCGACCTTGACTTCTCCAACGACTACGCTGGGCAATATCTCTACTTGGGTAGCGCATGATTTAAAAAGTGCCGGACCCGAAATTTCACACTCCATCACTTGTTCTACTGCTTTGCATGCAGTATTAAATGCCGTGGCTTGGCTGCAATCAGGATTGGCGACTAAGTTTTTAGTGGGTGGAAGCGAAGCACCTTTGACCGCTTTTACTTTGGCCCAAATGCAAGCTTTGAAAATTTATGCGAATCTGAACTCAAACGATAAAATCAACCCGCAACTTCCGGATGTCGAAGACATTTTCTATCCGTGCAGAGCATTTGATTTTAATAAAACCAAAAATACTATGGTGCTGGGCGAAGCGGCTTCTGTAGCTTGTTTGGAAGTAGGCGAAAATCCCAACGCTTTAGGGTACATCACCGGAATTGGCTATGCTACCGACGATTTAGAACACAATATTTCCATCTCGGAAGAGGCCGAATGTTTTCAAAAATCGATGCGAATGGCGTTAGTCGATACCGATTTGAGTGAAGTCGATGCCATAGTGATGCACGCACCGGGAACGCAAAAAGGCGATACTTCCGAATACAAAGCCATCCAAAAAATCTTTGGCCAAAACTTGCCCATGCTCACCACCAACAAATGGAAAATAGGCCACACTTTCGGCGCTTCGGGCATGCTCAATATCGAATTGGCTTTGTTAATGATGCAACACCAAACCTTCATAGGAATTCCCTACATACAAGAACCCAATCCGCGACAAGCAATAAGAAAAGTGCTGATCAACGCCGTAGGTTTCGGCGGCAATGCGGTGAGCGTCTTGTTGAGCAAGTCCTGAGTATGGAGTAATGAGTAAGGAGTAATGAGTAAGGAGTAATGAGTAATGAGTAATGAGTAATGAGTAGATAGTTTCTTGTTTTAGTACTCCCAACTCCCAACTTCCAACTTCCAACTTCCAACTCCCAACTTCCAACTCCCAACTTCCAACTCCCAACTTCCAACTCCCAACTAATCTGCAAGTTCCTTCATCTTCTCATACACCAACTGGCTTTCCCAACCTCTTCTGAGTAAGTAATCGCAGAATTTTTTGTTCTTCTTATGACCGTTTCTTTCGGTTAGGCTGTGCCAATGGCGCTCGGCTAATTGGTCGAAAGTAGTTTGGTATTCTTCTTCGGTGATTTCGGATAGCGCGGCTTTGATGTTAGGTGCGGCAATCTGTCTTTGCTTGAGCTCGTTTACAATCCTGATTTTACCCCAAGATTTGATGCGGTGTTTTCCTCGGGCAAAACTTCGGGCGAAGCGCTCTTCGTTAAGGAAATTGTTTTGCAACAAATGCACCACTATGGTATCTATCTCGTCACCTTTCATCCCCAATTGGTACAACTTATCCACCACTTCCTGATGACAACGCTCTTGGTAGGAACAATAATATTCCAGTTTAAGCATGGCTTCAGTAAGGGTCAGTTTTTCGGTCATGTTTTTCGGTGATGGGTGTAAAAATAGGGATTTTTGGGGAAAGATTTAAGGGATAAGGGAGAAAGGGAGTGTGGAGTTGGGAGTTAGGAGTAAGGAGTAAGGAGTTGGCAGTTGGCAGTGAAAAAGAGGTAACAAAAAAAAGTGTAACAAAATAAATTGTTACATAAAAGTTTGTTACATCGTTGGGATTATTCAGTGGGTAGTGGTCAGTTGGCAGTGAAAAAGTTGTAGCGAAAAAAATGTAGCCATTTAGAATGCTACAAAAAAATAGCTACAAAAAATCTACCTTCTCCTAACTCCCAACTCCCAACTCCCAACTCCACACTGCCCACTGCCAACTCAATAAATCGCCTGCAAAATAAGTAAGCTAAACCACTAACTTCAGTTGGCAATCATAAGATTTCAGTGATATTTTGGCCTGTAATACTTTCAATTTGAAAGCAATCGCTGCAATTGTTAAAAAAAATGTTGATTACTTAATCATTTCTTAAACTAAACCCCTTGTTTTTTAGTAATTTAGACGTAGTTTTGTCTGCCCAATTTCTACCTGATTTCTCTTGGCCTTTTTTTGTGCGCTGAAAACTCGTTTTTTCGCCCAAAAATTTGACCGGTGACTATGAAACTATATTTTTTTCAAGGGTATGAAAATTAGATTATTACTGGTTGCCGTTTTCGGTTTATTGTTGAATTCGGTTAGTACTTATGGGCAGTTGGGAATTCCAACTTCTACTCCTGTTACTCAAAACTTTGACGGAATGGGTTCTTCTGCAACCGCAGCCTTACCTACCGGTTTTGTGGTTAACAGTGCTCCAAATTATTCTACCGGAACCACTGCAACTACACAAGCAGCAGGAACTACAGGAACAGGAGTTATAACCGGAAGTTCTTCTGGAGGCACATACAACTGGGCTAATGGCATTACCGCTTCTTCAACCGACAGGGCTTTAGGGTTTTTAACTTCAGGGTCATACTTAAGTCCAAGAAGTATTATCCTTGCCATTCAAAATACAGGTACGACCAACATCACTGATTTGGCCATCACTTTTGATTACGAAAAATACCGCTCAGGGTCAAGAGCTTTTGACTGGACTTTCTTTCACGGCGCCACGGCTACCGCAGTAAACACAGCAGCTACCGCCGGGAATCAATCTTATGCGGCTGATGCTAATAACACTACGATTTACAATCCACCAACTGCAACCAGCAAATCGGTAACGCTTACCGGTTTGAACATAGCGCCTTCGGGCTTGTATTATTTGTGTTGGACTTTTACCGGTTCTGGTGGTTCTACCAATGGTCAAGGAATCGGAATTGATAACTTGAGCATTACGGCTACTTTTGTACCCGCAGGAATTTTAAGTATCGCTACCGGAAACTGGAGCGACCCGGCGACTTGGACCGGAGGCAATGTGCCTGATTCTACTGAAAATGCCGTTATTCAAAACGGTCACGTGGTAACCATGGACAGTGCCACTTACAATGTGAGAAACGCCGGAACCATTACTACGGTTGATGCAGGCGGAACATTGGCCACCAATTTAACTTATACCAATAACGGCACCACCACCATAAACGGCACCTTCCAAATCAATGCCGGCGGTTATGCCGATGGGACCAATTTGGCTTATGGCACTAACGGAACATTGAATTTTAATACGGGCGGCACTTACAACGTGGCGAATACGCATACCTATTGGCCTGCGGCTGTTGGGGCACCGAAAAATGTCAACATTGCTTCGGGCACTACCGTGGTTATGGCTACCAATGCTTACCGTGTGATTAGTACCGGTGGTGTTTTGAGTATAGCCGGTGCTTTGACTTTGACCACCAATCCAACCATTACCGTTAACGGAACTTTGCGTTTAGATGCCGGAGGTTATTTGAATACCGGTGCGATGCCTATTTACGGTAATGCTTCGACTTTGTTGTACAATACCGGCGGTACTTATGGCCGAGGTTTCGAATGGAATGCTACCGGAGTCGGCACCATTGGTACCACACAAGGTTACCCGAATCACGTACAAATCACCAACAATACCACACTCGACTATATCAACGGAGCGGCTTCGGGCGCTGTAGGTTCTAAAGCCATGGCCGGAAATTTAACCATCAATGCCGGTAGTGCTTTGCACATGGATTACGGCAGTGTGTCGGCCGGAGGCGAATTGGTAATAGCCGGAAACATCACCAATGCCGGAACTTTAACCTTAGGGTTTGCCAATGGCGATGATTTAAGAGTGACCGGAAACTTAACCAACACCGGCACTTTCAACGGCAACAACAGAGCGGTTTATTTCAACAAGACCGGAACGCAAATTGTAACGTCTTCTTCCACCATAACCATTCCGTATTTGCGCACCGCCGGAAGTGGTACCACCGTACAATTCGCAACGGGAACCAATGCCATCATCTCGGCCGCCTTAGCCGGAAACGCCGTGGTTTTTGGCAGCGCTTCGGATGTAATTGATATCAACGGCAACACGCTTACTATCGGAACAACCGCCGTAGCCAACGTTATCAGCGGCACCGGAACTTTCAAAGGAAGCACCACTTCCAACTTGTCTTTATTAGGAACCGGAAGTATAGGCACACTTTATTTTACCACGAGTTTCCAAAACTTGGGCACCTTCACGGTAAACAGAACTTCGGGTGCGGTAGCTTGTGTATTGGGAACGTCTTTAAGCATCAATACCAGCTTGGCTTTGACCGCCGGAATTGTGGATTTAGGGAATAACCCAATGACCATTAGTGCCGCGGGAACCATTACCGGAGCTTCTTCGAGTAACTTTATCATAGCCGATTTGGCCAACGGAACCAGTGCCTCTTTGCGCAAAACTTTATCAGCCGCCGGAACGTTTACTTTCCCAATAGGTGACAGTGCTGCTTCAGCAGACGGCATGCAATATTCACCGATTAGCGTTACGTTTACCGGAGGAACTTATGCCGGTTACGCCGGATTTGCGGTACACGATATCAAGCAACCTAATTTAGACGCGTCAACTCATTACATTACCAGATATTGGAGCATGACTTCTTCAGGAATTGCCCCAACTACTTATGCCGCCACCGGAACTTATTTGCCGGTAGATGTGGTAGGAACAGAAGCCTCTTGTCAATCCAACCAATGGAACGGCACGGCTTGGACCAATGGCGGAGCACCGGTGACCACAAACACCATGAGCATTACTTGCAATACTTTGCCGGGAACCAACCATTTAACCGCCGGAGCGCGCGACCGTGAAATCAATGTGGTACAAGTAGCTACCAATTATTTAACCGGAAGCACTTACGATTTTGGAACGGTATTAACCGGAAGTACCGTTGATGTGGTGTTTACCATTCAAAACTTAGGACAGCAAACCATTACCTTAACGGGAACGGCGCCGACCTTTACTTCGGGGAATCCGCCTTATTCGGTATTTGCCAATTATTCGGGAACTACAGTGCCTATTATCAGCGGAACCACTCCGGGCACCAGAACGTTTACCATTCGTTTTGCACCAACGGGAGCAGGAACTTTCACCGGAAGCATTAATATCGTAAACAATGATTCGAATGAGAATCCGTATGTAATTAACTTTACCGGAGTAGGACAAATACCGGTTCCGGATATCAACATTCAAGGATTGGGCAACAATATTGCACCGAGCAACACACCGGTAGCCACAGACAATACTTTATTTGCCGCACAGAATATAGGGTCAACTTCGGCAGCCAATACCTTTACGATACAAAACCTTGGAACAGCCGGTTTGAATTTGTCAGGCGCAAGTCCGTATGTAACTTTAGGCGGAGCCAATCCGGGGGATTTTGCCATAGTAGCCGTTCCTTCTAACAGTGTTGGCGTAGGGTCATCGACTACTTTCACCATTACTTTTTCGCCTACCTATTCGGGCGTTAGAACTGCTACAGTAACCATAACCAGTGATGATCCCGACGAACCGAGTTATACATTTAACATCAGCGGTACCGGAAGTTGTATTGCTTTTGCCACTTTGAGTACGGTTACTCCGGCATCAGGACCGGTGGGAACCAATGTGATTATCACTGCGAGTTCGGGAGATTTAACCGGAACCACCGTTACTTTTAATACGGTTGCCGCAACGATAGTTTCGAGTTCGGCTACCCAATTGGTAGTTACCGTGCCGGCAGGCGCTTCCACCGGAAATATTAATATTACCAAAACCGTTACAGGTTGTGTCTTGTCATCTCCATTTACAGTAATCAACATCACCGGAACTTGTATTGGTTTGACCAATTTAATCATGACCGAAATTTATGATCAAGATGGAGGAAGTTTGGGTTATATTGAAGTGTATAACGGTACCGGAAGCACCATAGATTTATCGTCTTATTACATCAGAAGGTATGCTGACAATGCCGCTTTGCTGGCCAACTCTTATGCCGATTACAGTTTTGCACCAAGTCTTACTTCTATAGCGAACGGTGAGGTAAAATACGGTAGAATCAGTACCGATCCTAATACGGCCACTCCGGATTTTGATTACAGCACGCCTGGTTTTGCCGGTATTAACGGAGACGATATTTTTCATTTGTACCAAGGCACTACTTTGGTGGATGTTTATGTAGTACCTAACAATACCATTGGGTACACTGCCAAAAGAAATACGAATACGGCAGGTCCTAACACCAGTAGTAATCCAAGTGATTGGACCCATACAACCACAGAAACTTTAGCCGATTTAGGAACATTTGTTTACACCGGGCCACTTTCTACAGTGCCAACCGTAACGACTGATCCGGTTGATGTTACCACCTGCAATACCACGGCTACTTTTACAGCGGGTGCTACTGCCGGTCCGGGAGTAGGGTCATTGACTTACCAATGGTATTACAATTCAGGTACGGCTTCGGGATGGACAGCTTTAGCAGCCAATTCATTGACCGGAGTGGTAGCGGCCAATTTCAATACCAATACTTTGACGCTAACCGGAGCTATCGGCGCTTTTGGCGGATATCAATTTTACTGTCAGGTTTCCCAAAACACTACTTGTAATGCTGCTTCAGATGCCGCCCAATTGATGGTGGATGCTACGGTTTGGAACGGAACAGCCTGGAGCAACGGCGCACCCGATTTGAGTACAGGAGTAGTGATAGCCGGAAATTATGATACGGCCACTCATGGTAGCTTTGAAGCTTGTAGTGTAACGGTTAATCCGGCTACAACTTTAGATATCAAGCAAGATGACCATGTGACCATTCAAAACAATTTGTATGTGAACAGCACCGGAACTTTATTGGTACAAAACAACGGTTCATTGGTAATGATAGACGATGCGGGAGTAGTAACCAACAACGGTACCACCAACGTAATCAGAACCACCGCGCCTTTTGAATTATATGATTATACCTATTGGTCTTCACCGGTTAACGGTGCCAATATCTCAACTACCTTTACAGGATGGAGAACCGATTATTCTTTTGAGTTTAATGCGGCCAACTATTCTGATACCAATACTATAGATTACTACGGAACGGTTACCGCTGCCGGTGTGCCGGACAGTTTTGACGATTACGCACCATGGGCTTGGTTGCCTTATACCGGTAACATGACCAACGGAAAAGGGTATGCCATTATGGGACCAACCGGATTGGCTTTTGCACCAAGTGCTACCACTACGGTTACTTTTTCAGGAGCGGCAAACAATGGAATCATTAACATTCCTATAGTAGAAAGCGGCAATGCTGCCAATACCGCAGACGATTTTAACCTAATTGGGAATCCGTATCCTTCTGCTGTTTTTGCCGATGATTTTATCACTACTAACGGTACCAAAACTTCGGGTAGTTTGTATTTCTGGACGCATGTTGATGACGTTTCGGTTACTAATCCGGGACCAAGTTTGTACAATTTTATTACCGATGATTATGCGGTTTACAATTTATCGGGCGGTACCAGAGCCAGTTTTACGGGTAGTGCAGTGCCAACCGGTTATATTGCTTCCGGGCAAGGATTCTTTGTAGAAGCGCAAGGCAACAATACTTTGACGTTTAACAACGCCATGAGAGATAAAGATTATGACAATGGCCAGTTTTTCAGATCAGCCCTGCCACAAGCGGCAGAAAAAGACCGTTTGTGGTTGAATTTGAGAAACAGTGACGGCATGTTCGGTCAATTGTTAGTAGCTTACCTTCCTGAATCTTCGCTTGATTTTGATTGGGCGTATGATGCCCGAGTAAACCAAAGTAATAATTATTTGAGTTTTTATACATTGGGGAATAATGAGAAGTATAAAATTCAGGCCCGAGCTGATTTTGTGGAGTCAGATGTAGTGCCGATTGGCTATTTCAGTTCGGTTGACGGGGAATTCAACATTAGTATCGACCAACAAGAAGGGATTTTAAACAGCGAAGAAACTAATATTTACCTGGAAGATTTAGACTTGAACATCATCCACGATTTGAAAGCTTCGCCTTATACCTTCACCACAGTAAGCGGTAAATTTGACAACCGATTCTTGTTGCGTTATACCGATGCGGCCCTAGACAATCCTGATTTTGAAACGCTGAATAATAGTGTGGTTGTAGCCGGTAATCAAGGCGCCTTAACGGTGAAATCTTATCTTCAAACCATAGAAGAAATAATAGTTTACGATGTATTGGGAAGACAATTGTACCAAGCCAAAGGCATAGGAGCAAATGATTTTACGGCGACTAATGTTTCATTGAGCCAGCAATCATTGATTGTAAAAATCAAGCTCGAAAGCGGCACAGTGGTTACCAAAAAGATATTGATGAATTAAAAAAAGCGGCTCAGGAATGAGCCGTTTTTTTTAGGTCTTTATTAGTTCTGATAATGGCTTGATGGTTTTTGTAATCTATCCATCGTTGGCCTTTCCATTTGCGCATGAGGTTGTCAAAGTTGCGCATAATAAAAACGTTATAGGCGGCTTTCGACAAATTGGTTACACTTCTGGGGAATGCTCTCAAACTCATCGAAAATCCGGGAGTGACGTATTTCATATAGTGCCAATAGCCTTCGGGCATGTAGAGCATTTCACCGTGCTTTAAATGGGTCACCAAACCTTTTGCTTTTTGAAGTGCAGGCCATTTTTCAAAATCGGGATGGTCAAAATCAATATCTTCTCTTGAGATTAGGGCGTGAGGCACTTTGTAGAGGTAAGGTGTTTGGTCGGGCGCAAATAGGATACATCTTTTTTGTCCGTGAAAGTGAAAGTGCAGGATATTGGAATAATCAATATCATAATGCATAAACACCTTTGAGTTTTCTCCGCCAAAGAAAAGCATGGGCAATTGTTTGACCAATTTCAAGCCTATATCCGGCCATTTAAAATCGTTTTTTAAGACCGGTACTTCTTTCATCAGATTGTATAAAAAGATGCGGTAATTGGTAGGCTTGGCATTGAGCAAATCGATATACTCACTCATTTTCATTTGGGCATGAGCCTCATTAAAACCATCCTTATGAGACACCGGACGATCGTCATACAGAGGAACAATTTTGTCTCCGGCTACTTGTTTGATGTATTCTAAATTCCATTTTTCAAAAGCCGGCCAATCATGGGTGAGTTTTTCTATAACCACCGGTTTTTGTTTTTTTACATAGTGGTTGTAAAAGTCTTCTTTTGAAATAGTTTTTACGCGTTCAATTTCTGTGAGAGTTAATGACATAGACTGTTCTGGTAAAATATAAAAAAGCTCCCATCAAA
>NZ_CAMLRU010000105.1 GCF_946482535.1 uncultured Flavobacterium sp. | reverse complement strand
AGTACCAAAGTGAATTGTTGTCGACAAAACCCTCAATGCGTTCCGTATTGATAACGTCTTCTGCACCGGCTTGGTGGAGGTTTTCATAGATTGTGAAAAAGAATGTCAGAATCAAACCGACACTCTTCACATAGTTTGAAGTAATTCCGATTTTGAGCAAGCTTTCCAAATTGATTTTAAGAAAAGGTGTCGGCTTAAATTCGGCACTAGCCGTCGCTGTTTCTTCTTCCGAAAGAACAACTTTCTTTCCTTCATTTTCTAACAATTTCGATTTCAGTGCCAAAGCTAAGTCGTGCGAAATGGCCTTGATGTTGCCTTCTTTTTTGTCACTTCCCGCGGTATCCACATCGAGAGCATAAACACCAATTAACCTTTGAATCAGGTTCTGTTTGATATTAACCTGTTGGATTTTATGGAGCTGAATAGTCGTTTTGGTTTTGTTTATAATACCGTCACTAACGATAAACTCTTCATTTTCTTCATCAATGTAGAAAGTAAAGTTTCGGTATTTTAAAAAAGAATATACGCCAAAATAAACAACAATAGCCAATAAAATCAGGAAACCGATTAAAGTGGATTTAAAATCGGCTTTCAATAAAGTGATGACAATAATTGGCCACGTAGCTTTGAGCACTTGGAAAATCATCTCTAAGAAAATCACCAAAATCCCTATCAATGACTGGCGCTGCGGCTGATTAAAATTGGCTTTCATTACAATTGCTTTTGAATTTTACCCATCAACAATTGCTTGATGTTTTCGGCTTCTTCTTTGGCAATGCCCGGAATTTCCAAATCGCTGGAAACACCGCCGGCGGTGAAGATTTCTATTTTGGCCAAGCCAAAAAAACGGGCGATAAATCCTTCGTGAAGTGCCACGTGTTGCACGCGATTGTAAGGAATAACCATGGTATTGGTCGCTATAATTCCGCTTCTGAAAATCACATCGTGGTTTCTGAAAGCGTAAGCTTTTTTCTTAAAGCCCAAATAAGCCAGGAAAAGAAAAAGCATCAAAAACAGCCCATACACACCTATAATCTGAAACTTATACTCTTTTATTTCATCAATAAAAACAATTCCTAAAACGGCGGCAACTCCTAAAAGCAATAAAATTAATCCCTTTGAAATTAATACTTCTTTCCAATAACTCGGGTGCAATTTGGTCAATTGTACTTCTTCGTATCTCGGTAAGTTAGACGTATCAATTGTATCATTTGTAAAGTTTTCCATATTGTATTCTGAAGAATTATTTTTTAAATCAAATCTGACAACTGAACACTGCCAACTGAATACTGATTTACGGAATCCATTTGTTCTTTCCGAAATTCGGTTTTCTTTTTTCTAAAAAAGCGTTTCGTCCTTCAATGGCTTCGTCGGTCATGTAGGCCAAACGCGTTGCTTCACCGGCAAAAACTTGTTGACCAACCATACCGTCATCGGTTAAATTCATAGCAAATTTCAACATTTTGATGGAGGTTGGCGATTTTTCTAATATCTCTTGTGCCCATTGGTAAGCCGTATCTTCGAGTTCTGCGTGAGGAATAACCGCATTGACCATGCCCATTTCGAAAGCGTCTTGCGCGGAATAATTTCGGCCTAAAAAGAAAATCTCACGGGCTTTCTTTTGCCCTACCATTTTGGCCAAATAAGCCGAACCGTAACCTCCGTCAAAACTGGTTACATCGGCATCGGTTTGTTTGAAAATAGCGTGTTCTTTACTGGCTAAGGTCAGGTCACATACCACATGTAAACTATGGCCTCCACCAACAGCCCAACCCGGAACCACGGCAATCACCACTTTGGGCATAAAACGAATTAAGCGTTGGACTTCCAATATATTCAATCTATGATAACCATCTTCTCCTACATAACCTTGATGACCACGTGCTTTTTGGTCGCCGCCGCTGCAAAATGACCAGATGCCGTCTTTGGTGCTTGGTCCTTCAGCCGATAACAAAACCACACCTATGGAAGTATCCTCCATGGCATCGTAAAAAGCTTGGTATAATTCGCTGGTGGTTTTCGGACGGAAAGCGTTGCGAACATTCGGGCGATTGAAAGCTATTCTGGCAACACCGTCACATTTCTTATAAGTGATATCTTCAAATTCTTTGGCGGTAATCCAATTGATTGTGCTCATGTTAAAACTGACTTTACAGAGATTATTATATTTTGTTAAAAATAGTGCTTGGCAAACAAAAACTATTATTTTAGCGTAAAAATAAATCATTTTTTGAGTTTAACCTCATCACCAAACATATTCTTATGAATAAAACTTTTATCTCTGTTATCGCATTATTTTTGAGTTTAAATACTTTTTCTCAAAAGTATGATTTTCAAATTATTAAAGACATCGAAGCTACACCAGTAGTTGCCCAACAAAACACCGGAACTTGCTGGAGTTTTTCCACTACTTCTTTTTTAGAAGCCGAAATCATCCGCATGAAAGGCCTTAAAATAGATTTATCCGAAATGTATAATGTGAGAAATATTTACATGGATAAAGCAGACAATTATGTCATGCGACAAGGCAAAGCCCAATTCGGAGAAGGCGGTCTAAACCACGATGTAATCAATAGTGCCCGAAAATACGGCATTGCACTTCAAAGTGATTTCTCGGGAAAAATCAATCCGACTGATAAGTACGATCACTCTAAAATGGTAGCCGAATTAGAAGAGATTCTCAAAAAAGCAGTAGCCGAATCTCCGGCAAAATATCCTAATTGGAAAGCCGATTACTCAGCTGTTTTAGACAAATACATGGGAAATGTGAATCAAGTGAAGCCTATCAATAGCCAAAAAATAGCCGCAGATTATAAGATTGAATTGAATGATTATCTCACCATAACTTCCTTTACGCACGAGCCTACTTACTCAAAATTTATCCTGAATATCCCCGATAATTTTGCCAACGGTTCTTTTTACAACTTACCTTTAGATGAGTTTGTGCAAAATATCGATTATGCACTTGACAACGGTTTTACCTTGGCTTTGGACAGTGATGTAAGCGAAACAACTTTTTCAGGCTCTAAAGGAATTGCAGTCATTCCGGAAAAAACAGAAGATGCCATGGCTATTTTAGACGAAATCAAACCTGAAAAAAAGATTAGTCCGGAATTTCGTCAAGAAGAATTTGAAAACTACAACACTATGGATGACCATTTGATGCATATTGTTGGCAAAGCCAAAGACCAAAAAGGAAATGTGTATTACAAAGTTAAAAACTCTTGGGGAACACAATCCGGCAGAGACGGTTTTGTTTACATGAGCGTTGCTTATTTGAGACTAAAAGCCATATCCGTATTGCTACATAAAGACGGTTTGGTTCCGCAAAGCAGAAAAACATTAGGATTATAAAAATAAAAAAGGAAGCTAATCGCTTCCTTTTTTTTATCCTATTTTAACCGAAGTCATTGTAAGTGAACCACCAACCGCTTTGTCATTAAAGAAACTTACTTCATCGGTTTTATCTTGTAACCCTAAAGTGTACAACAACGGATAATAATGATCCGGAGTTGGGATGGCCAATTTGGCTGCGCTTCCTAACTTCTCATAAGCTATAAGAGATTTAGCATCTCCGGTCATTATTTTTTCTTTAAAAACCTCATTGATTTCCTGCGCCCAATCGTAGCCGAATTCAGGTTCGCTAAGCTTGTCCCAAGCCACCATTTTCAAATTATGCACCATATTGCCGCTACCGATAATCAAAACACCTTTTCTGCGAAACGAAGCTAATTCTTTGGCCAAATCATAATGGTATTGAGGCGGTTTACTATAATCAATACTCAATTGCAACACCGGAATATCAGCATCGGGATACATGTGTCTCACCACTGTCCAAGTTCCATGGTCTAAACCCCAATCGTGGTCGAGTTCCACTTGAGTTAAGGTAATAATTTTTGAAGTTTCCAAAGCCAGTTCCGGACTTCCTTTAGCAGGATACTGCACGTCAAAAAGCGCTTGGGGAAATCCACCAAAATCATGGATGGTTTTGGGATTTTCCATGGCAGTTATGTGTGTTCCGTTGGTTAACCAATGCGCGGAAACTACCAAAACAGCTTTTGGTTTGGGAATTTCTTTTCCGTATTTCGACCACGTTCTGGAGAACTCATTGTCCTCAATCCCATTCATAGGCGAACCGTGACCAATAAACAAAACGGGGAGTTTTGTATCGGTTTCTTTTAAGTCTTTTGACCAATTGTATAAAGGGTTTAATGCCATCATTGTCGTTCCTCCTATTGCTAATTTGATAAAATTACTTCGCTTCATAAAGCATAACATTTGTATATACAAATGTACGATATTTTAACAACACGCAACCGCAGTTATAAAAAAATTAACATCCAAAAAGAAAAACCTATATATTTGATTGTACTGTTCAAACAAATCAAATGCAACAATTTACCCGTAAAGAGAAACTAAAACACTTATTTGGATTTCCGGTTATCATCGCCTCTTTGGGCTATTTTGTAGATATTTATGACTTACTCCTTTTTGGTATTGTTCGCATTCCGAGTCTAAATGATATGAACTTAGATGCCGATACTGTTGGTACAATGATTATCAATTACCAAATGATAGGCCTCGTTTTGGGTGGTATTATTTGGGGAATATATGGCGATAAGAAAGGCAGGCTCTCCGTTTTGTTTGGTTCGATTATAGTTTACTCCTTAGCCAATATTGCATGTGGCTTTTTACCTCAAATGGATTTTGCAGATAAAGGAATGATTTACGCTTGGCTTCGCTTTATAGCCGGAATTGGTTTGGCTGGAGAATTAGGCGCCGGTATCACATTGGTTTCCGAAACTTTACCCAAAGAATTACGTGCGATTGGCACTTCCATTATAGCTGGCTTCGGCGTTTTGGGAGCCGTTGTTGCTCAGTTTACGGTAGAACTGGCCGGAAGTTGGACTACCGCTTATTTCATCGGTGGTGGTTTGGGTCTGATGTTGTTAGTCTTGAGAATCAGCGTGGCAGAAAGCGGCATGTACCAATCCGTAAAAGAAAACAGCGCTGTGGAAAGAGGAAATTTTCTTAGCTTTTTTACCCATAAAACACTTTTCCTCAAGTACTTAAAGTGCGTTCTAATAGGTGTTCCGATTTGGTATTGCATCGGAATATTAGTTTTTATGGCAAACCAATTCGCTCCCGAAATGGGCATCACTGCCATCAATCCCGGAAAAGCGATTATGTGGGCTTATATTTCGACCTCAGTGGGTGATTTTTCGAGCGGATTTATTTCCCATGTTTTGCATTCTCGCAAAAAAGCCATCTTATACATGTTGCTGTTTACCTTGATTGGCGTGGCTTTACTCCTTTTCAGCGGACCAAAAACAGAAAACATGTATTATTTTTATTGCGGCTGGATTGGATTAGGCTGCGGCTTTTGGGCCATGTTTGTCACGGTGGCTGCTGAACAATTCGGTACCAACTTACGAAGCACTGCTACGACCAGTGTTCCTAATATGGTTCGAGGTACTGTGCCTATTATGTTAATTGGTTACGATTATTTGAAAGAAACCAATTCGGTAATCTTCTCAGCCTCTGTAGTAGGTTTGATTGCCTTTGCTTTAGGAATTTGGGCCATCCTTACCATAAGTGAAACGCATAACCGTCATATGGATTTTGTAGAATAATAATAAGCCCTTTCAACCCAAAAAAATGAAATTTCAACTCATTATACTGTACTTATTATTTGTCTCTTCGTTCGGCCTTGCCCAATCTGAAGAAAGTGGGAATAAATTAGTTGGCACAACTGTTTTAACCGCTAGCGAAAAAAACATGGAATCAAGATGGTTACATGGACTATTCTTAGAAAAATTACTAAAATCTGAATGTTTAAGCTCAGGTTCTGAAAAAACAGTACCGACAAAAATCAATTTTGTAGAAATCAAAAACGACTCTACTATGGTTGTTGACATTACTGTTAATGCCAACTGTTGCGCTGACTTTTTAGGTGAAATTGAAGTCACTAAAGACAACGTTTTAAATTTAATTTCCCACAGTTATGGCGGATTTTGTTCCTGTGGTTGCTGTTTTGGCTTAACTTATCAAATATTTTTAGCCCGGGAAGAAGATTATGATTTTAGTAAAATTAAATCGGTAATGATAAACGGCATCAAAGAAACTGAAACACCAATCGGATGGGTGAAAAAGTAATCTGAAATAATTCAATTTAACACCAATTTCTGAAATCAAAATTCTTAAATCTTCAATCATCATTCGTATCTTTGCCATTCGAAATGACGCACATGGAATCAATAATAGAAAGCAACCAACCGGTTGGCAAACCCAAATGGCTGAAAGTCAAGTTGCCCATCGGACAGAAATACACCGAACTTCGCGGTTTGGTAGATAAATACAAACTGAATACTATCTGTACCTCGGGAAGTTGTCCTAATATGGGCGAATGTTGGGGCGAAGGTACAGCCACATTTATGATTTTGGGGAATATCTGTACGCGTTCTTGCGGCTTTTGCGGTGTAAAAACCGGCAGACCGGAAACCGTAGATTGGGACGAACCCGAAAAAGTAGCCCGTTCGATTAAAATCATGAAAATCAAACATGCCGTTATTACGAGTGTTGACCGCGATGATTTAAAAGATATGGGTTCGATTATTTGGTTCGAAACCGTACAAGCCATTCGCAGAATGAATCCTGAAACGACTCTGGAAACGCTTATCCCCGATTTTCAAGGTAATGAGCGCATGCTCGATCGCATCGTTGAGGCCAATCCCGAAGTGGTTTCTCATAATATGGAAACCGTTCGTCGCTTAACTCGCGAAGTGAGAATTCAGGCCAAATACGACCGAAGCTTAGCGGTTTTGAAATACCTAAAAGAAAAAGGCATTCGGAGAACCAAATCGGGCATCATGCTTGGTTTAGGTGAAACTGAAGAAGAAGTTATTCAAACCATGCAAGACTTGCGAGATAATAACGTGGATATCGTAACCATAGGACAATATTTGCAACCCAGCAAAAAACACTTACCCGTAAAAGAATTCATCACGCCGGAGCAATTCGAGAAATACGAAAGAATCGGCAAAGAAATGGGCTTCCGTCACGTAGAAAGCGGCGCTTTGGTGCGTTCGTCTTACCATGCCGAAAAGCATATCTTATAACATGGAAATCAGCCATCAAGAATCTGCTGTAAAAGCGACCTATTTTAGCTTGATAGGGAATACTTGTTTGGCTTTAATCAAAGGACTAGCCGGTGTTTTCGGCAACTCTTATGCTTTGATTGCCGATGCGATTGAATCTACGACCGACATCTTTGCCTCGTTTTTAGTCTTATTCGGTTTAAAATATTCCAATAAACCTGCCGATGACAATCATCCTTACGGACACGGCAGAGCCGAGCCTTTGATTACCTTTATTGTAGTTGGGTTTTTAATTACTTCGGCAACAATTATCGCTTACGAAAGTATTATCAACATTGGCACACCACACCAAAGTCCTAAATCATGGACCTTGATTATCTTAGGCATCATCATTCTTTGGAAGGAATTCTCTTTTAGAAAAGTGATGAAGAAAGGAATAGAAACCAACAGTTCTTCTCTGAAAGCCGATGCTTGGCACCACAGAAGCGATGCCGTGACTTCAGTAGCTGCCTTTATTGGGATTTCTATTGCAATTATTTTGGGAAAAGGCTATGAATCGGCCGATGATTGGGCGGCACTTTTTGCTTCCGGTTTTATATTATACAACAGTTATCTGATTTTCAGACCGGCTTTGGGAGAAATCATGGACGAACATTTATATGACGATTTGATACTCGATATCCGAAAAGTTTCTCAGGAAGTTCAAGGCGTAATCGATACTGAAAAATGCTTCATCAGAAAGGCCGGAATGAAATACCACGTTGACCTTCACGCCACGGTTGATGCTAAAATTACTGTAAAAGAAGGCCACGATATTGCCCACTTGCTTAAAGATACTTTGCGCAAAGAAATTCCACAATTAGGACATGTTTTGATACATATTGAGCCCAATGAACACTAAAACAAAAATTGCCATCAACGGTTTCGGAAGAATTGGGAGAAATTTATTCCGATTGCTTTTAAATCATCCTTCAATAGAAGTCGTGGCCATCAATGACATTGCCGACAATCGCACGATGGCGCATTTAATCAAATACGACAGCATACACGGTGTTTTACCTTATGAAGTTTCTTTTGATGAGCATTCTATTATTGTAAATGGAAAACATTACACTTTCTTTCACGAAAAAGAAATCAGCAATCTTCAATGGAACCAAGTTGATTTTGTAGTGGAATGCACCGGTAAGTACAAAACCTTTGACCAAATCAACCAACATATTTTGGCCGGAGCCCAAAGAGTAATTCTTTCCGCACCGAGTGAAGTGCCCGAAATTAAAACAGTCGTTCTCGGTGTCAATGAAAACATTTTAGACGGAACCGAATTAATTGTTTCCAATGCCAGTTGCACCACCAATAATGCAGCACCGATGATAAAAGTCATCAACGAATTGTGTGGCATTGAACAAGCTTATATTACCACCGTTCACTCCTACACTACTGACCAAAGTTTGCACGACCAACCGCACAAAGATTTGCGAAGAGCTCGTGGTGCCAGTCAATCGATTGTGCCCACAACCACCGGTGCGGCTAAAGCATTGACCAAAATTTTTCCGGAAATGGAAGGTAAAATCGGCGGTAGCGGTATTCGCGTTCCGGTGCCCGATGGTTCACTCACCGATATTACCTGCTATGTTAAGAAACAAGTGAGCATAGCAGAAATCAATTCGGCTTTTAAAAACGCAGCCCAAACCCACTTAAAGGGAATTCTTGCTTATACCGAAGATCCAATTGTTTCTGTAGATATTTTAGGCAATCAAAACTCTTGTCTATTTGATGCGCAATTGACCTCTGTGATTGACAAAATGGTAAAAGTAGTCGGTTGGTATGACAACGAAATAGGCTATTCTTCACGAATAATTGACCTAATCATTTTATTAAAAAAATAAAATTGCTACATTTATAGTCCTGAATCCTATGTAATCCTGCCAATTTATGAGATGGTTATTCCTATTATTACTATTTCAGACCTATAGTTTCGGACAGCCAACCACTGCTGCGAATGACAGTATTACTTATTACATCGACTTAGCCAATTTTAACAAAAAAATAAACAACTACAAATCATCTCTTTATTTTTCCCAAAAGGCCATCAATTACGCCAGAACAAGAGGGAATACTGCTCAAAAATCAAATGCTTTGTATTCCTTGGGTTCCACCTATTTCGAGTTGAAAAAGTATGAAGATGCCCTTGACATCTTTACCCAATGTATTGCTTTATTGAATGCCGTTCCTCCAAGTAGTCAGCAAGCTATTTGCTACTACAACATGGGAATGTGCTATATGAATTTAGATGATTTCACAAAAGCGGAACTCCATTTTAACAAGGCCCAAGCGGTTTATAATCTTTTAAAAATTGATGCCTCAGAACCATTAAATCTTCAAAAAGGAATATTATACAAAGCCAAAGGAAAGACAGATTTAGCGGCAAAATTGTTCAATCAAATCATTTCAAAACCGGATAT
>NZ_CAMLRU010000104.1 GCF_946482535.1 uncultured Flavobacterium sp. | reverse complement strand
GACAACAAAAAATGGATTTTGGTCAAAAATAGCACCTCCATAAGACCAACCTCTGTTGTCGCGCTCCCAGTTAGTATACTTTTCATTCCAAAGTTTGACATCTACTTTCTTAAAACTTTGCATGGCTTTAGTCAGTTTGTTTTGTCTAATGTATTTGGTTCCCAACAAATCATACAAAAGAGGCAATTCTGTCTTTAACACACTGTATTTAAAAATCGAAAACTCATCTTCCTTATCCCTATTTTTGTAGATGTTGTTTATTAAAGTCTTTACTTGTTCCGGCGTATACATAACATTGATATAATCAAAATAGTTAGTGTAAAAATCCGAATAATTATCGGGTGAATTGGTTTGGGATTTCCAATAGACACTATTGTAATAATCGTGATTTTCATAGTAATTCTCATAGCCTTTACCTAAAGTAGAATACAATAGTGCAGCGTCAGTACTATTGCCTTTATATTCTAATTCTCTACCTAAAGCAAACAAGAACTTTTGATAATTTTTAGTTCTCAAAATCACGGGTTTTACCTCGTTAAGCAATATGGCATTACCAAATGGCTGATTGGCCGTTAAGGCTAAGGCCTCAATAATTTCTAGTTGATTGGTAATCAAACCGGAAGATTTACTTTTTTTCAACTCTTTCAATAGAGTTATACTACTATTATAATCTTTCGCTATAAATAATAAATAAGCTTTGCAAGTTTTCCAGAGCATCGGATTTTCAACTGAATTCAAATCTATGCTATTAATAAATAGCAATAATTCTGAGGCGTAGTTTCTGTCTGCTTCTACCCTTTTCTGAACTGCTTCAAAGACTGACACTTCCGCTTCCCAATAACTATTGGTTTCTATTGAAGGTTCAAAAAGAGAATAGTAAGGTGTAAAAACCCAATCTTCAATTTTATTCATTTCTCTCAACAGCATAAAACTTAATCCATCAAATTTCGGACGGTATTCATATACTTTTTTGAAATAATCTAATGATTTATCGTGTTTTAAAATCCCAGCAAAAAGATAGACATTGGCTTTTTCATCATTGGTCTTGGCATAAGCCAAGACTTGTTCGATGGGAATATCACTATTGTAATATTGCGAAATGGCAAAACGTTTTTCTGGTGCATTGACAAAAACCTGAGCGGCATAAAAATTAGCCAAAGCCTTGTCTTCCTCAGCCAATGTTCTAAAGTACAAACTCCAATAAAACAATATATCTTTGGTAGGTTTTGCTTTAAAAACTGTATCAAAAAGAGCTCTTATTTTCACTACATCCTGACTGTAAAATGCCATTCGAATAGCCAAAAAAGTATAGCGAAATTTCAGAGCTTCATTTTTAGTTTGGCTGGAAAGTAAAATCGCTTTGTTCAATAATTTTTTTCGCACCGGAGAGGATTGCACTTCATTTCTTTCCCATGGATCTTCCATCCAAGAATTGAAAAATTCACAGTTCTTGGCAAACTTCAAATAATTAATCGCCTCAAAATCTTTATTCCGATACAAATAAACCAGCATTTCATTATTTGATTTCGAGTGAATATCGCCTAAAGACATGCCTTTCATTACCTCTTGAACCGCTTGGTAGGAAACCTTGTTTTTACAATATCTGACCCATAACAATTCATTAGGTGTTTGATCAAAATCTCTATATACTTCGCGAGGTCCAAAGGTATTGGCCGAATAATAAAACTCCGAATAAGAATGGTAACCCATCAAATCGGGATTGAAAAATGAGAACCGAAGTTCTTCTCCGTAAGGATAAAATCCACACGCAAAAAAATTGCTACTTACTAAAAGTGCTGTAAAAACCAGAAAGTTCCTCATTAGTATAATTGCTTAATTGTTGCTCGTCTAAGTGAAAAAGGGAAACGGTAGTTTGCTTATCGAACTTGATGTATTTTTTTAATAAATGAATGGCTTCATTGACTTTAAGGGCGTCAATTTCTTCAAACTTTACCTTATCTCCTATTCGCAAGTATGTCTCGTTAATAACAGTATCTTTGGTAACCGAATACCAAAAGGGTTTTATCTCCTTTAGTAACTTTTTAATTACTTTATTATCGGTATAGATTACATTGGAAAACTGCTCGTTTTTATATACTTGCATCCAGGAATAAATAGGCAAGGCTATGTCTAAATGCTTCGGATAGATTTTATCAGTATCCAAATAACTTTCCAATTCATCAATATCTAATATGGAATTTTTGGTGTGATTTTGCAATGGATTCAATAAATTGTAACACATTAAAGTGGCTTTATCAACGGGCGGAACACCCATTTTATCTGGATATTTATAAGGATATAACCGCAGTGTGCAGCTAATTTCTTTTTGGGAAATCTCTTTGAGTTTCTTCAAAAAATAAAAATAGTTGTCTTTAGATTTCAACGTCCAATCACAATCCATTTGAAACTCAACCGGCGGTTTGGCTTTTCTTAATTTTTCCTTATAAAATTTAGTAATTAAAAAATTAACATTATCCGCCAAAGTATCTAAACTCGTCAAATTGGATTTTAGGAAAACTGTATTTTTTATATACACTGTAGGAACAATAGCTATGCTATCCAAGTTGTATAAATAAAGTTGTGTTTTAGAAATAGGAAAATTGCCCATCGCGTCGCTGTAATCAAC
Source organism: uncultured Flavobacterium sp. (assembly GCF_946482535.1). The sequence goes on along the minus strand of NZ_CAMLRU010000104.1, from coordinate 6,975 downwards.
TTCGAAAAACTTTACATACAGTTTCTTTACACCCAGTTTATTAGCAACTGAGTCTTCTTTTTGAGATATATTCCAATTGTCACTTTTCCAATAATAAAAAGCACGTTCCACATTGGCTATTTTATTTTCCTTTTTACAAGAAAGAAACAAACCGAAAATTAAAAGTATAAGAAGTACTTTTTTCATAGAATTTTTTTTTTGAGTATAACATAAAATTCGTATTAAAATTATATAATTTCCCGATATAATTTCAATAAAAAAAACCGTTCTGTTTTGAACGGTTTTTTATTGATGTATGACATGATTTACCTCGAATAATTCTTAAACAAATAAATCCAAATCATTCGCGAAAGCCGGATGTTAAAACAACTCAGCAATATAATTACAGTTGCAATAATCGGGATGATTCTTAAATCGAAAGTTTTGTCAAAAAACGGACTCGCTATCAAATAAGTAATAATACCTTGCCCAACAGTCAAAGCATAATTGACAAACATGGCTCCAAAAAAATAACCCGGTTCTTTTTCGAACTTAAAATTGCAATGACTGCAATATTCGTTCATTTTGGGAAATCCCAAACTAAAGAAAAAACTCTTATCGGCAAACACTTTCCCTTTGTGACAATTAGGACATTCGTTTCGGAAAATATGGTATATACTACTTAACATGATTTATTTTTGGGCAAAGATAACAATCAATTGGGCTAACAAAAAACTAAAACCCGCTCATTACGGAACGGGTTTCTATAATCTATTCAAAAGTTTAAAAATCTAATTTTTGCTTGGAATATTAGCTAAAATCTCTAAGAAAAACTTCCAGAACTTTTGAGACGACTTAATCGAAGCTCTTTCATCCGGACTGTGCGCACCGTGAATCGTTGGTCCGAAAGAAATCATATCCATGCCCGGATAATTCGTTCCTAAAATACCACATTCTAATCCGGCATGACAAGCTACCACATTAGGTTTGCTTCCGTTTTGCTTTTCATAAATATTGACCAAAACGTCTAAGATTTCTGAGTTCACATTCGGTGTCCAACCCGGGTAGCTTCCGCCAAATTCTACTTCGCAACCAAACAATTCGTAAGCCGAACGCAAACCGTTCGCCAAATCCATTTTAGAAGTTTCCACCGAAGAACGGGTTAAGTTTTGAATCGAAATCTGACCGTCTTTGACAATCACACGAGCAATATTATTTGAAGTTTCTACCAAATCTACCATATCAGCACTCATGCGATAAACGCCATTATGAGCAGCATAAATCGAACGCAACAAACCTTCTTGAACGCCTAAATCCATTACTTTCAAAGGCAAATCGCTTTTTACAATTTCGATGGTCAAGTTTGGCTCCATCGTTTTGTATTCGGTTTTGATATCATTGATGATTTCCTGCATGTCAAATACAAAGGCTTCGTCATACATACCGGCCACAATTACTTTAGCAACACTTTCACGCGGAATCGCATTGCGTAAACTACCACCGTTGATTTCGGCTATTTGCAATCCGAAATTCTCAAATCCGTCAAACAATAAACGGTTCATAATCTTATTGGCATTCCCCAAACCTTTGTTGATATCCATTCCGGAATGTCCGCCATTCAAACCTTTTACGGTAATGGTATAGCCTACCGAACCTTCGGGCGTTGCTTCTTCAGCATAATTTCTGGTCGCCGTAACATCAATACCACCGGCACAACCGATGTCGATTTCATCATCTTCTTCGGTATCTAAATTCAACAATATTTCACCTTTTAAAATACCGCCTTTTAAGTTCAACGCACCGGTCATTCCGGTTTCTTCATCAATAGTAAAAAGGGCGTCAATCGCAGGATGCGGAATGTCTTTGCTTTCCAAAACCGCCATAATGGCCGCCACGCCTAAACCGTTGTCAGCACCAAGTGTTGTTCCTTTGGCACGCACCCAATCCCCATCTACATACATGTCAATACCTTGCGTTAAAAAGTCGAAATCGGTATCATTGTTTTTTTGATGCACCATATCTAAATGGCCTTGCAGCACAACGGTTTTACGGTTTTCCATGCCCGGAGTGGCCGGTTTGCGAATGATGACATTTCGGATGTCGTCTTCAAAAGTTTCCAATCCCAAACTGTTTCCGAAGTTTTTCATGAATTCAATTACGCGCTCCTCTTTTTTAGACGGACGCGGTACTGCATTTAAATCGGCAAACTTGTTCCAAAGGGCTTTGGGTTCAAGGTTTCTGATGTCTTGGCTCATTATATTTTAGTTTGTTTAGTTTTCCAAAGGAGCAAAGTTACAAAGTTAAATTACTTTCTAAATTGATATTGTGATTATATTTACATTTTAAAATTGACTTTGAAACGCAAATACATTCTTCCCTTTTTTTTATTGATTCAGATAATCTTTCTGAAAGTATTAGCCTTTTTCCCTGAAACGGTTGAACGTTTTTACAGTAATGGCTTGTATGTTTGGATTTCACATTTGTCGAGAATTTTATTGGGAAAAATTCCCTTTTCGGTTGGTGATATTCTTTACGGAATTGTTATCGTCTATTGTATCTACTGGTTTTATAAGAATCGAAAATTGCATTGGAAAGACAAGATTTGGGCCACTTTAAGCTTTATTTCTGTCGCTTATTTTATTTTTCATTTCTTATGGGCATTCAATTATTACCGTGTACCGCTTTTCGAAAAGATGAACATCAAACGAGAATACTCTGAAACAGATTTGGTGGTCTTTACCGAAAAATTGATTGTCAAAACTAACGAAGTACAATTTGCCATAACCCAAGACAGCGCAAAGAAAGTAGTTAATCCTTATTCGCAAGACAGCATTTTCAAGTTGACACAAAATGGTTATGATAATTTAGCCAAACAATATCCGGTTTTCAAATACGAAATCCCAAGCCGAAAAACATCATTGATGAGTTTACCTTTAACTTATATGGGATTCGGCGGTTATTTGAATCCGTTTACCAATGAAGCACAGGTCAATAATAAATTGCCTATGTATGGTTTCCCAAATGTGGTTTGTCACGAAATGGCACACCAAATAGGTTTCGGCAGTGAAAGCGAATGCAATTTTATAGGTTTTATGGCCGGAATCAAAAATGATGATTTGTATTTTCAATATGCAGCCCTATCCAGCGCACTAAGATATTGCATGTCAAATATAGGCCTGAAAAACGAAAAAGAATTCAATCGTTTAAAAGCCAAAATCAATCCGGGGATTCTGGAAAACTATAAAGAAAGCGAACAGTTCTGGAAACAATATGACACTATAATCGACAAGGCATTCCACGCCTTTTATGACCAATACTTAAAATCAAACCAACAAGAAGACGGTATTGACAGCTACAGTAAGTTTGTAGATTTATTGGTGAATTATTACAAAGAAAAGGATATAAAATAGTATTCCCTCAATAGGATTCCAACTCGGTAACTTCATTTCAAATCAACCAATTCATCTTTTAAAAAATTTCGTAAGAAATAATTATTCCATTTATTTGAAAAAACGAGTTGAATAATTTAAAAAAAAATGTAATATCCTACATAAAAAAACCGTTTATCTAAAACATTCCTACCTTCCATCTAATAAGACCTTAATAAATTATATTTAAATTAACAATTTATAATAGATTAGACTAGACAAACCAGATATTTATTACTAATAAATTAAGTCTATTATGAAAATTCAACAGGTCTTAATTAATGAATCATCCAGAATTCATATAGCTAAAACTTCCACATCATTTAATGCTGATTCAGCTCAATTAGTAATTGCCTTTGGAGAAAGAGAAATGCTGGAATCATTAGATTTTTATAAAATTCTTAAACAACAATATTCTAATGCAGACATTGTGATTTGTTCTTCTGCTGGTCAAGTTAGTAATGATATTGGTGGTGAAATAAATCTTGTGGCTACAGCAATCGAGTTTGAAAAAACAGAATTCAGAATATTAAACTATAATTTGTTGGAAAAACAAAATTTAGATCAACTTAGCCCTCAAATAATTCGTGAAATTGTAAGTGATGATTTGAATTCATTGATGGTCTTATCAGAAGGCACCTATGGAAACGGAACAGAACTAATTACAGAACTTACCAAAGCTACAGAGTCTAAGATTCCGATTTTTGGTGGTATGGCCGGTGATGCTTTAAATTTCAGAAAAACAATAGTGGGCGTTAATGAAAATCCAAAAGAGGGTGAAATAGCTTTGATCGCTTTCTATGGAAATAACATAAAATTTGGTTTTGGTTGTGAGGGTGGATGGACTGATTTTGGCCCTGAAAGAGAGGTGACGCTATCAGATAAAAACGTACTTTATAAAATTGGAGACGATTATGCATTAGATTTATACAAAGAATATCTCGGAAAATATGCGGATGATTTACCCGGTTCTGCATTATATTTTCCTTTATCAATGAGAGAAAATGAGTATGCTTCTCCGGTTGTCAGAACTATTTTATCAATCGATGAGCAAGAAAAATCAATGACTTTTGCGGGCAACATTCCTCAGGGAGCTACTGTTAAACTAATGAAGGGTAATTTTGATAAACTTATAGATGCTTCATATAATGCGTCTAATGCCTCAATTGCAAACGGATATAGTAACCCTGAATTAGTAATGATTGTTAGTTGCGTTGGTAGAAAAGTTGTATTGGAGAACAGAATTGAGGAGGAAATAGAAATTGTTAAAGAAGTCTTTGGAAACAATACTTTTCTTTTTGGGTTTTATTCGTATGGCGAAATTTCCCCGGTAGTAAGACATAAGCCATGTGAATTACACAATCAAACTATTTCAATTACCAGTATCCATGAATTGTAATCTTATATGTTAATCGAAAAACTACATAGCTATTTTGGCAGACAAGTAAAGAAATATATTGATGATGAAATTTTAGAACAAAGACCATCTCTTTACAAGTTTATCGATATCATCAACCAAAGTTATTTAAGTTATGAAAAAGATGCCGAATTGGTTGAAAAATCTATTCGATTAAATGATATTGAATACAACAAGATAAACAACAAGCTAAAGGAAGAATTAAATAAGAATACAGGAATCGTAACAAAATTATTTGAGGCCATCAAACAATTGGATGATATTAATTCTTTGTCTTTAGATACAGAAAGTAATTCCGACGATTTATTCAAAATTTTAAAAGATGAAATTGAGTTTAAGAAAAAACATGAAAAAGAGTTATTCGAAGCGAAGTTAGCCGCAGAAAAAGCAAACGAAGCGAAGTCTGATTTTTTATCTGTGATGAGTCATGAAATCAGAACTCCACTGAATGCAATTATCGGACTCTCCTATATAATGGAAAATCAAAATGATTTATCAAGTATCCAGAATAATTTAGAGCTTTTAAAAAAATCATCTCAAAATCTTTTGCATCTTATAAATAATATCCTTGACTATAATAAAATTGAAAATGGAAAAATTATACTAGACCATATTTCATTTGATTATTTGGAATTAGTCAATGACATCATTAAATCTTTAGAGGCTAATGCAAAGCAAAACAACAACACTATTACACTTACAGTTGATACAAAATTTACGCCTAATGTAATTGGAGATCCACTGAGAATTAGTCAAATCATCACTAATCTACTTTCCAATGCAATAAAGTTCACCAAAAACGGAAAAATTGAATTTAAAATTACAACACTTGAAAAAAATGAAGAAAATATTATTTTTAAATCTGAAGTAATCGACAATGGAATTGGTATTGATTTAATTAAATTTTCTTCAATATTTCAAAAATTCTCTCAATACGATTCTTCTATTTCTCGAGAGTATGGCGGGAGCGGTTTAGGCTTGGTAATTATTAAAAATTTATTGCAACTTTTTCAATCAAAAATTGAAATTTCAAGTGAATTAGGTAAAGGTGCTAATTTCAATTTTGTTCTAAACATGCCAATTCCAAACAGTGACAATCAAACTGTAAATAGTCATTTTCATGACAGAGAGATTCAAATGCTCGAGGACATGAGGGTTCTTCTTGTTGAAGACAACCTTATAAACATTAAGGTAGCAGAACGAATTTTGCAACAATGGAAAGTAAAAGTTGATATTGCGCAGAATGGACTAATTGCTCTAGAAAAATTCAACAGAAGTAATTATGATGCCATTTTGATGGATTTATCTATGCCTATTATGGACGGCTATGAAGCAATTGCAAAGTTGCGATTAATAGATGCTAAAATTCCAATTATCGCTTTAACAGCCTCTACCTCTTACTTAAATCTTGATAAAGCACTCCAAGTTGGTGCCAACAGCTACGTAACTAAACCATTCATTCCAACAGAATTAAATTATAAGCTGGCATTTTATTATTATAATAAAACCGATGACATCTTATAAAAAGTTGAAAATCAATATTAAATTTAGATTTTTTATTGCAATTTTATTGATATAATTTTTCATATTACAATGAAACAAATCTATTTTAAATAAACTCTAAATCATTTTAGAATTCATCGCTAAAGAATTGATTACAGAAGGATTTTGCTGCGCAAGAGCCTTCAAAGCTCCTCCCTAAGCTTCGGGATTGAAAAACAAAAACCAAAATAAAAAACTCAAGTAAACTTGGATTAATACAAATTAAAGGATTTTGCTGCGCAATAGCCTTCAAAGCTCCGCTTTGAAAAACAAAAAACCAAAATAAAAAACTCAAGTAAACTTGGATTTTTTATTTTGGTTTTTTGTTTTATTCGTGATCCCAGAAGGATTCGAACCTTCGACCTACTGCTTAGAAGGCAGTTGCTCTATCCAGCTGAGCTATGGAACCATGCTAAAAAAAATATCTTGAAAATTGTCGGGGTGGCAGGATTCGAACCTGCGACCTCCTGGTCCCAAACCAGGCGCGATAACCGGGCTACGCTACACCCCGAAAGCAAAAAAAGCGGAGAGACAGGGACTCGAACCCTGGCGACGGTTACCCGTCGACAGATTAGCAATCTGCTCCGTTACCACTCCGGCACCTCTCCT
>NZ_CAMLRU010000103.1 GCF_946482535.1 uncultured Flavobacterium sp. | reverse complement strand
TCTTAAGAATATCAATTTCCGCTATGAGAATGAAAATGTTTTAAAGGATTTTACGCTTGAAATACCCAAAGGAAAAACTGTCGCTTTAGTAGGCCAATCCGGTTCAGGAAAAAGTACGATTGCCAACTTATTGACTCGTTTTTATGATGTAAATGAAGGTGTTGTAACGATTGACAATACCAACATCAAAGACATTTCATTGCAATCACTTCGAAATTTAATGGGATTGGTTACCCAAGATTCTATTTTGTTTAATGATACCATAAAAGGAAATATTGCCTTAGGCAAACCCGACGCTACTGATGAAGAAGTCATTGCAGCGCTGAAAATCGCCAATGCTTATGAATTTGTCAAAGATTTACCCGATGGAATTTATGCCAATGTAGGCGACAGTGGTAACAAGCTTTCGGGCGGACAAAAACAGCGTTTATCGATTGCGCGTGCGGTTTTGAAAAATCCACCCATAATGATTTTGGATGAAGCGACTTCGGCTTTGGACACAGAGAGTGAAAGACTGGTACAACAAGCTTTAGAAAACATGATGCAAAACCGAACTTCTGTTGTGATTGCTCACCGTCTTTCAACGATTCAAAAAGCCGATTTGATTGTGGTGATGCACAAAGGAAAAATTGTGGAACAAGGAACCCATGATGAACTTTTAGTACTCAACGGCACTTATTCTAAATTGGTTACTATGCAATCTTTTGAGTAAAATTAAATCGGTTTGTATTCGATTGATTTCAACTCTTTGTCTAAGAGATTAACATAGAAATAGTGAAGTGAATCTTCCTTGTCAAATTCCCCGTTTTTGTTGGTGTCTTCAATGGTTCGATAGTACAATTGGCTTTTAGCCTCAATCAAATTCCAATCTATTAATTCCTGAAAATCAACCGAAATCTTAGTAAAGTTTTTCCCCGAAATATCGCTCAGATAAAGTGATTTGATATCACTATTATCTAACTTATTGTCTTTATTCGTGTCCATATCAGCCAAAGAATATACCATCAGTTGCTTTTTGGTTTTATCGGCTAAAGACTTCAAATAAGTTGCTGTTTCAATTAAAACATTCTTATCTGTCAAAGCATAAAGAGTGTCTTTTCCTATTTCTCGGAATTTCAAATTCTGCAAATAACCGGTAATTTGGTATTCTCCGTAATTGGAAACCGTATAACCCGTTTCGGCATCATAGCCCGATTTCATCGCTTTTTTATCTCCGGACAAAGTTCCGATGGGAAAAATTAAATAATTCGTTCCGTCCATATGAATGGGCAAATCGGCGATTTCAATTTGCGTGGTATCTTCGGGTACTTCGGTTTTAGTTTTTGAAGTATCTTGGTAGATTACTTTCGGTTTTGGCGCTTCATCCTTTTTGCAACTTACCAAAGTCACTGTCAGCATTAAGGATATATAGAAAGTGTATTTTTTCATCTCAGATCAATTTGTCAATCAAAAATAATGATTTATTTCTACAATTTGGCCGTCAATTTTACGTTGAAAACACGAGTCGTCATATAATTGGGAATTCCGTATTGATTTTTAGTGTAAACATCACGAACCCAAGTATTGGTAATAGCGTTTTGGTTGTTGAACAAGTTAAAAATTTCAAAACCAATAGATAAGTCTTCGAATTTTTTCAGCCAATGACTTTCCTCCCTTTCATTATTTTTTTCGGTTAATACATAAGAGAAGCCCACATCGGCACGACGGTAATCACGCAAACGACTTTGGTATGTATAGGCATCGGCATAAGACGGCGAACCGCCAGGCAGACCGGTATTGTAAACCAAATTCAAATACAACTTCATATTAGGTAAATTAGGCATGTAGTCTTGGAATAAGATTCCCACTTTCAATCGTTGATCGGTTGGACGCGCTATAAAACCTCTTCCGTCTTGATTTTCTTCGGTTTTCATATAACCAAAACTCAACCATGATTCAGTTCCCGGCACAAACTCACCGTTCAATCTGGCTTCCAATCCGTAGGCAAAAGCTTCTGCTTCATTATTGGCACGATAGCGAATCCTGACGTTTTCTAAAGTATAAGTATTGACATCCGTCATGGTTTTGTAATAGGCTTCGGTAACCAATTTAAACTTACGATTGTTCATCATAAAATTATAGTCGTTGCTCAGCACAAAGTGAATCGACTGTTGTGCTTTTACATTGGGATTAACAACACCGTTCATATCACGCAACTCGCGATAAAATGGCGGTTGGTGGTAAAAACCGGCAGCAAAACGGAAAAGCATGTCTTTATCCCAATCCGGTTTGAGCGCAAATTGGGCTCTCGGACTGATAACCGTTTGGCTTTTAGCATTAGAAATGCCATCACCCGAAACCGTCCAATTGTGAAAACGTGCGCCTGCAGTAATCCAAAATTGACTGCTGCCCAAATCGGTTTTCGTATTCCACTGGGCAAAACCTGAAAGTCTGTCGATATCGATGAAATTGGTTGCTCTGACATTTTGATAAGGCACCAAAGGTCCGACATACGGATTATAAGGTTGGTCATTCGGAAAATCAAACTCGGGCGGATTGATGGAAAAACCGGCCGAATCAATTACCTCCCATTCTACAATTCTGTCGCGTATGTTTTCTCGGGTATATTTGAAACCCCAATCGATTTGATGTTTTTTGTTTTGGATATAATGCGTTCCTTTCACTTCCGCATTGATGATTAAAGCATCTAAATCGTTACGCGCGTGGTTTAATTGTGTTCCGATTCCGCGATTGAAAGTTACTTCTCCTAAAGTTTCCGAACCGATATTGGTATCCACTTCGCCTAAAAAATAAGCGGCAAAAATATCAAAGTACTCTTGCTCTTGCGTGTGATAAACCGAAGTAATTAATCGGAAATTGTTATTCTCGTCTTTGTTGAAAGTGGTTTTGAAAGCGCCGAAAAGCGTTTGGTATTTGTCTTTTTCCTGACCTTCATAAAAAATCTGAAGCGCGATAGGTTCGTCTATAGTTCCGAAATTGGTTTGGCGCGTTAAAGGTTGGTAGTTGTATTTATTTTGGGAAACATTCCCTAAGAAACTGAATTTCCATTTGTCATTTGGGCTGAAAGTAACGTTAGTTTGTACATCGGCAAAAGTCGGTCGGTAGTTGGTTTGCGTTTCCTGACTGTTGACAAAAAGCGAATTGTCACGGTAACGAACGCCGGTTATGGCCGACCATTTTTTGTTTTTGGAAATCCCTTCACCGGTAATGCTTCCGCCCAAGAAACTGGCTTCGGCACTCACGCTGTATTTTTGGGGTGTACGATAAGTAATATCTAAAACCGAAGACAATTTATCGCCGTATTTCGCTTGAAATCCACCCGCAGAAAATTCAACATTCTGCACCATATCGGAATTGGTAAAACTCAATCCTTCTTGTTGCCCCGAACGCACTAAAAACGGGCGATAAACTTCAATTTCGTTGACATAAACCAAGTTTTCATCATAGTTTCCGCCACGAACATTGTAGCCCGAACTCAACTCGTTATTCCCACTGGCTGATGGCATTAACTTGATAACGCTTTCCACACCCGGCATAGCACTTGGATTTTTGCGAACCGCTTCAGGAGAAACAGAAACAATCCCTTGCACGCGACTTCTTTTTCCTTTTACCACCACTTCTCCCAATTGTTCAGCATCATTCATTACCACATAGAACTCTCTTTCTTCATTGGGTTTTAGTTGAAAAGTTGCGGTTATCTTTTTCAAAGTTTCATGGGTAAAAACCAAAACAATTTTTTGATTGGCCGGAACAGTAATCCCGTAAAATCCGTTTTTGTCTGTGGTGGTCGACTTGGTTTGATAGCTTACGGTTACGCCTTCAACCGGTTTATTGTTTTCATCGAGTACGACTCCTGCCACTTTAGCGGTTTGGTTTTGGGCAAAAGTTAGGCTGCTAAACGCTAAAAAAAGAAGCGTAAAAAGGAAATGATATGTTTTCAAACTATGACTTTAAGGTTTTTGACTTCTGAAAAAATGTGTTTCAAAGATAGTAGAATTTCCAACATTATCAGTAACGACCACTTTTAATTCGTTTTTCCCTTCGGCTACGATACCATCAGAAAAGTGATGGATTAGTTTTTTAGTTTTAGGATCATACTCTAACAAAATCCATTTCCCGTTGAGCGTTCCTTCATAACTTTTGATACCCGACAAATCATCGGAAATAGTGAACTGCAATGTTTCTTGTTGGCTAATCCATTTGCCACCGATTTTCTTATCAATCTTGATTCTCGGCGGCATGCTGTCTTTGAACAATTTGTAATCTCCCAAATATTTGGAATAAACGGTAAACGAATTTTTGTAGCGTTTAGTATGGTAATAATAGACTTTTTTGCCGTCAACAGAGCCGATAAACATTTTTTGACGGTCATTTGCCGAACTCAAACTGTCTTCAAAAGTAATCGTCATATTGGCGAAAGCCGGTTCAACATCCTCATGCAAATGCAACAATCCGTTTTTGACTTCAAAATCCATGTGAAAGTCTTTCAAAAAAGTATTGGCCGGAATGGTAACTGTAACATTTTCAGAAGAAAAAATATTTTCCTTACGGCTTTTAACCCAATATTTCGAAGTAACGGGCTCTTTACCAACTTTCACTTGCTCGGGCACATATTCAATAGGAATAAAAACTCTGGTGAGATTTTCACTAAAATCAGCGATTTCAATTTTGTAATTCTGATATACATTGGAAGTAATCGAAATAATGCCATTGTTATTTCCGAATTGTATGATACTCAACGGATAAAGATTTTCGGCAAATAATTGCTGTACTCTCTGCCCTGTTTTTTTGTAGCGACCATAATCAATCAGCGCATTGACATAACGGGTTTCATCAAAAGAAAAAGTATCAAATTGGTACCTGAAATCGGGTTTGCCGTTTAAAAAAGTTTGCACTCTGAAAATCCCATTGACATTCCAGGAAACATCATCATAGTCAATGGTTGTTATGCCAAAACCCAATTGTCCTGAAGCGGTTATTTTTTCGGCTATATAACTGCCGTCAGCCTGTTGAGAAATACTAACTGCAATTGGTCTTTTAGACTGGTTTACGAGTGCATTTTGTCCTATGGGATAAACCAACAAATTATTGAGAATAGGCCTTTTGCTGTCTTTTAAAACATTGTCAAAGCCAAAATACATCGGGTTGATAATTTTTTCAGATTGGGTATCGCGAATTTCGAAATGCAAATGCGGTCCGTCGGAACCGCCGGTATTTCCGGATATTCCTATAATATCTCCTTTTTTAACCTTCAATTCTTGAGGCGGAAAACTAACATCAATTTCAAAAGAATGGGCTTTGTATTGTTCTCTTTTGATTAATTTTTCCACTTCTCCGAAACCCGACTGCAAATGTCCGTAAACTGTAGTAAACCCATTAGGGTGATTGATATAAATGGCTTTGCCGTAACCGTTTTCGGCTATTTTAATCCGGGAAACAAAGCCATCAGCAGCGGCATAAACCTTGAAACCTTCTTTCTTTTGGGTTTTAAAATCAAAGCCGGAATGAAAATGATTGGGTCTCAATTCCCCGAAATTGCCGGAAAGCTGTAACGGAATATCCAAAGGAGAACGAAAATAATCCTTCGGATACTGATTTTGGCCAAAGACCAAAGCCGTATAGCAACAAAACAGCCAAAGAGATTTCATAAAAAAGTTGTTTTAGCTAAGGTAATAAAAAAGTGAGTTAAAATTTACAAGTACAGAATTTATTTATAACTCCTTAAAAAACAAATTATTATAATTCTATTTAAAATTAGCAATAAATAATTGTCAAAAATATTGTGCAAACAAAATAGAATCCTAACTTTGTAAAGTAAGTAATGAATAAAGTAATTTATGAGTGAAATTGCAGAAATAATTGATTCTGTTGAAAATAGGATTCAAAAACTTTTTATGAAAATAGACAGTTTGGAGCAAAATTCTATAGCATTGAGAACAGAATTACAAGAAGCTGCAAGTCTGATTCAAAAGCAAACCGATGAAATTAAAACCTTAAAATCGGAATGTGAATCACTCAAAATGGCCAATTCATTATTAGGCGGTGAAGAAAATAAACGAGATACCAAGCTGAAAATAAATTCATTAATCCGAGAGATAGATTACTGCATAGCGCAGTTGTCAGACTAGCATATGGCGGATAAGCTTAAAATAAAGTTGTCAATTGCAGACAGAGTTTACCCTTTGACGGTAGATATGTCTCAAGAGGAAGGTTTGAGAAGTGCTTCCAAAAAAATTGACGCGATGATTAAGCAATTCGAAGAAAACTACGCGGTTCGCGACAAGCAAGATGTATTGGCCATGTGCGCTTTACAATTTGCCTCGCAAGTAGAACAAAAGCAAGTTGACAATGCCATTGACGGGTCAGAAGCTATCGAAAGATTGAAAAAAATCAATAATTTATTGTTTGATTATCTCGATAAAAAATAACGTTCTTAACATAGATTACAATACCGCCTACATTAGATTTTAATTGGTAAACTCAACACTAACAAATTAGAATGAGCCAGTCATCGTTACTAAAGCATGCCACTTTTATCGTGGATCCTTGACCAACGAGTTAGCTCAAAACTTGTCTTTACGAGTTTATGCATTCACCTAATGTAGGCTTTTTTTATATATAAATTTTAACAAAACATGGAAATTACATTAACTATAATTGCGTTAATCGTTGGCGTTGCCGGAGGCTTCGGAATTGCAAAATTCTTGGAGAAAAGCAACGTATCTAACATGGTCAAAAATGCAAAGAAAGAAGCCAGTACCATTTTGAGAGATGCCAATATTGAGGCAGAAAACATCAAAAAAGACAAATTACTGCAGGCCAAAGAAAAATTCTTAGAACTAAAATCAGAGCACGAAAAAGAGATTTTAAACAAAGACAAAAAGATAGCTGAAGTAGAAAAAAGAACTCGTGATAAAGAATCACAAGTATCGAGCGAATTGGCCAAAGCCAAAAAAATTAACGACGATTACGAAGCTAAAACTAACGAGTACAATGCAAAAATTGAGTTGTTAGACAAGAAGCACCAAGAGTTGGAAAAACTTCACAAAAGTCAAGTAGAACAGTTGGAGGTAATCTCCGGTCTGTCTGCAGAAGATGCTCGTGAGCAATTGGTAGAAAGCTTGAAAGCGGAAGCCAAAACTAAGGCGATGTCACACATTCAAGACACCATTGAAGAAGCCAAATTAACGGCCCAACAAGAAGCTAAAAAAGTAATCATCAACACAATTCAAAGAGTCGGAACAGAAGAAGCCGTTGAAAACTGTGTATCGGTATTCAATATTGAATCGGATGATGTCAAAGGAAGAATAATTGGTCGTGAAGGAAGAAATATACGTGCTTTAGAAGCAGCCACCGGTGTTGAAATCATCGTTGACGATACGCCGGAAGCCATCATCCTTTCTTGTTTTGACCCGGTTAGAAGAGAAATCGCTCGTTTGTCGTTACACAAATTAGTAACCGACGGTAGAATTCACCCGGCCAGAATTGAAGAAGTAGTAGCCAAAACCACCAAACAAATTGATGATGAAATCATAGAGGTTGGAAAGCGTACTGTAATCGACTTAGGAATTCACGGATTACATCCTGAATTGATCAAAGTGGTTGGTAGAATGAAATACCGTTCGTCTTACGGACAAAACTTATTGCAACACTCCCGCGAAGTAGCGAAGCTTTGTGGTATTATGGCAGCCGAATTGGGATTGAATGTAAAATTAGCCAAACGCGCCGGTTTATTACACGATATCGGAAAAGTGCCGGATACTGAAAGTGATTTACCACACGCTTTATTGGGAATGCAATGGGCTGAAAAATACGGCGAAAAAGAAGAAGTTTGCAACGCTATCGGAGCGCACCACGATGAGATTGAAATGAAATATTTAATCTCTCCGATTATCCAAGTTTGTGACGCCATTTCAGGTGCCAGACCTGGGGCCAGACGTCAGGTGTTGGATTCTTATATTCAACGATTGAAAGACTTGGAAAACATAGCCTTTGGCTTTAACGGTGTGAAGAATGCCTATGCCATCCAAGCCGGTCGTGAATTGCGTGTGATTGTTGAAAGTGAAAAAGTAAGCGATGATATGGCGGCTAATTTATCTTTTGAAATTTCTCAAAAAATCCAAACCGAAATGACTTATCCGGGACAAGTGAAAATCACGGTAATCAGAGAAACCAGAGCGGTGAATATCGCTAAATAATAAAACCTAACTAAAACAAAAAGGCGACCTAACGGTCGCCTTTTTCTATTCTAAAAATATTGATTTCACCATATCACTTGTCATGGGCTTGACATAATAATTAGCGATAGAGCTTCTAAATTGTTCTATCATTTCTGAATTAAAATAGTCTTCGGAAGAACTCACCACACAGATGGTGATTTTATCAGAAACAGCCGCATTCATTTGATTGAACTCTTCTAAAAATTGCCAACCATCGAGCACAGGCATATTGATATCTAACAGAATTAAATCGGGAAGTGCATCGCCTTTGTCCAGTTTGATTTTTAAATCATTCAAGGCTTCATACCCATTTTCAAAGAAAGAAACATTAGTTTGAATATGATTCTTTTCGAGTAGCTTCTTGATGATAAAGTGGTGCACTTTGTCATCATCTACAACGTAAGCGTTGTTGAATTTCATTTTAAAAACAGATTTGGGGATTATTGTTTTTTGACCGGACAAAAATAATTAAAAAATCCGACAAACTACTTCTTTCTCGGATGAAATGTATGCATGATTTGTGTTAAATGTTTTCTGTCAAGATGAACATAAATTTCTGTAGTCGTAATTGATTCATGCCCTAACATCATTTGAATCGACCGCAAATCGGCACCGTTTTCGAGTAAATGCGTAGCAAAAGAATGGCGAAGTGTATGCGGACTGATATTTTTAGCCAAATTAATTTTAACCGCTAAATTTTTGATTATCGTAAAAACCATCGCTCTGGTTAGTTGCTTGCCTCTGCGGTTTAAGAACAGAGTATCTTCAAAACCTTTGGCAATGTTCATATGATTTCTGATGGAATTTTTATAAAGCTCAATATATTTTTGGGTCGATTTGGCTATGGGTACAAATCTTTGCTTGTTGCCTTTACCTGTAATCTTGATAAACCCTTCGTGAAAAAACAAATCGGAAATCTTTAAAGTGATGATTTCAGAAACCCGCAAACCACAACCGTAAAGCGTTTCCAGCATAGCCCTATTGCGTTCTCCTTCGGGTGTAGCCAAATCAATAGCGCCGATTAAATTATCAATATCTTCTACAGAAAGCGTATCAGGAAGTTTCCTGCCGATTTTGGGAGTTTCAATCAATTCCATCGGATTATCGGCACGAAAATCTTCAAAAATCATATAAGCAAAAAAGCTTTTTAACCCCGAAATAATGCGCGCTTGCGATCGTGCATTGACTTCTTTGGAAATGGCATAAATAAATTGTTGTATGGTCTCTTCCTCAATTTTTTCAGGAGCTGTTTGGATATTGTTTACATCCAAAAAAGAGCACAATCTTTCTAAATCGAAAGTATAATTGGCTACGGTATTTTTAGACAAGCCACGCTCAATTTTGAGGTAGGATTGGAAACTCTTGATATAACTACTCCAGTTCATATCACAAAGAAACGAAAAGTGCGGGTATAAAAAAACCTCTCACTGTGGAGAGGTTTTAAAATATCA
>NZ_CAMLRU010000102.1 GCF_946482535.1 uncultured Flavobacterium sp. | reverse complement strand
AGAAACCAGTTTGTCCAATTTTTTATCCGTCACTATTTTGCCATGGTCAATGATGATGACGCGGTCGCAAATGGCTTCCACTTCTTGCATGATGTGCGTGGATAAAAAAACGGTTTTGTCTTTGCCGACATTCTTAATCACATTTCTGATTTCCACCAATTGGTTCGGATCTAAACCTGTTGTAGGCTCGTCTAAAATCAACACATCCGGATTGTGTAAAAGTGCTGTAGCCAAACCTACACGCTGGCGAAAACCTTTAGACAATTGCCCGATTTTTTTATGACTTTCGGGCGTTAAACCGGTCAATTCGATTACTTCTTCGATGCGAGATTTGGCGACTTTATACACATCAGCATTAAAAGCCAAATATTCGCGAACATACAAATCCAAATACAACGGATTGTGTTCGGGTAAATAACCTACTGATTTTTGCACCAAGATTTGGGCATTGTTTACATCATTGCCGTTCACGGCAGCCGAACCTTCATCGGCGTTGATATAAGTCGTCAAAATTTTCATTAAAGTAGATTTTCCGGCACCATTCGGACCTAAGAAACCTACGATTTCTCCTTTTTTTATCAAAAACGAAACATTGTCTAATGCTTTTTGTGCACCGTAACTTTTGGAAATATTTTGAACTTCTATCGACATAAACAAACTATTTGACGCAAATGTAATAATTAATAAAAGCATAACGAAGAAATCACCGTTTTATGATGTGACGAAAACGTTAGCGCAATTTTTTTTGCCAAGTTGTGTAAAACCTACACTTTAATTTTTTACATTAGCCAAATACAAAATCAGCAATGAGACAATTTAACACCTTTTTTACCTATTTCTTTTATTTCTTCTTCGGACAGAAAAAGGGATTGGTATTGTGTTATGTGAAAAAGTAAATTTTTAAAACAATAATAATATGAATCCCAACGAAAGTTGGGATTTTTTTTTGACCCTATGGAAACAAAAATAGCAATACAAGGCATCAAAGGATCGTTTCACCACCAAGTGGCGCAGGAATATTTTGAAAAGGCGAATGATTTAGACGAATGCATGTCTTTTGATGTGTTGGTGAAAAGTTTGGTGAATAACCAAGCACAGAAAGGTGTGATGGCGTTGGAGAATTCCATCGCCGGTTCGATTATTCCCAATTACGCTTTAATCGACCGCAATAACTTGCATATCATTGGTGAGCATTATCTCGACATTCACATGAATTTGATGGTCTTGAAAGGCCAAAAAATAGAAGACATCAAAGAAGTGCATTCGCACCCGATTGCCTTGTTGCAATGTGCGGTTTTCTTCAGCCAATATCCGCACATCAAATTGGTAGAAAGCGGCGATACTGCCGAAACCGCCAGAAGAATACAAGAACAAAAACTCACCGGAATTGGCGCTGTTGCTGCTCCGATTGCCGCTGAATTATACGATTTAGAAATATTGGCAGCCGGAATTCACACGGTGCAAAGCAACAAAACCCGATTTGTAATTGTCAAAACCACCAACAAAGAATGGCCCAAAGAAGAGATAAATAAGGCTTCGATAAAGTTTGAATTAGATGACACACCGGGAAGTTTGGCCACCGTTTTAAACGTGATGAACAACTGCAAACTGAACCTGACCAAAATCCAATCGATGCCTATAATTGAACAACCGTTTCAATACTCGTTTTTTGTCGATGTCATTTTTGAGAAGTACAAGCATTACGAAAAAGCCAAAAATATTTTAGCCCTAATGACCACACATTTCAAAGTTTTAGGAGAATACAAAAAAGGAAAACAATGATTACAACCGCCAACCGATTAAACACCGTTCAAGAATACTACTTCTCCAGAAAACTGCGGGAAGTGCGCCAACTCATAGCCGAAGGAAACCCCGTCATCAATATGGGCATCGGCAGTCCTGATTTGGCTCCGGATAAAACCGTAATTGACGCGATGAGCCAAGCCATGTATGATGACAAAGCCCACGAATATCAAAGCTATCAAGGTTTGCCCGAATTGCGAAAAGGCATGGCCGATTTTTATGCGAATCAGTTTGGGGTTGCCTTGGATTTTAATACCGAAATTTTACCGCTGATGGGTTCCAAAGAAGGTATTATGCACATTTCATTAGCCTTTTTAAACGAAGGCGATGAAGTATTGATTCCCAATCCGGGCTATCCGACTTATGCTTCGGTAACCGAATTGGTCCAAGCTAAAGCCGTGTATTATGATTTGGTGGCAGACAACAATTGGCAACCCGATTTCGACAAATTGGAGCAAATGGATTTGTCTAAAGTCAAGCTAATGTGGGTTTCCTATCCGCACATGCCAACCGGTGCAAATGGCACGGCAGCATTGTTTGAAAAGCTAATCGCCTTTGGTAAAAAACACCAAATTCTGATTGTGAATGACAATCCGTACAGCTTTGTGTTGAATGACCATCCGATTTCTATTTTGCAAATCGATGGTGCGAAAGCAATAGCTTTAGAATTGAATTCTCTGTCAAAAACTTACAATATGGCCGGTTGGCGTGTCGGAATGGTTTTAGGCAACGCTAATTTAATCGATGCGGTTTTGAAAGTCAAAAGCAATATGGACAGCGGTATGTTTTACGGGATTCAGAAAGGTGCGATTGAAGCTTTGAAGTTGGGTAAAGATTGGTTTGGTAAGCAAAACGAAATTTATACCAAGCGCAGGAATTTAATGTTCCAACTAGCCGAAAAACTGAATTGTACGTTTGATAAAAACAGTGTCGGTTTGTTTGTTTGGGCCAAATTACCCGAGGGCATTTCAGCCGAAACTTTTATTGATAAAGTTTTAATCGAAAAGCATATTTTCATTACACCCGGTATCATTTTCGGGAGCAACGGAGAAGGTTACATTAGATTTTCGCTTTGCGTTACCGAAGAAAAAATACAAGAAGCTATAAAAAGAATTACGAATTAGAAATTACGAATTACGAATTGGATTTTACTAAATTTACAGAAGATAAAAAGCTATGACTATTACAGCAGAAAACAGAAAGTGGTTAGACGATTTTAAATTGCCGCATCCTTTGGTAATTGCCGGTCCGTGTAGTGCGGAAACCGAAGAACAAGTCTTGAAAATTGCCCACGAATTAAAAGATTCCAAGGTCTCGATTTTTAGGGCCGGAATTTGGAAACCCCGAACACGTCCGGGCGGATTTGAAGGCGTTGGCGAAATTGGGTTAAAGTGGCTCAAAAAAGCCAAAGCAGAAACCGGTTTGCTCATGGCTATTGAAGTGGCCACGGCGGCCCAAGTGAAATTGGCCTTAGAATATGATATCGATGTGTTGTGGATTGGCGCCAGAACAACAGTTAATCCGTTTGCGGTTCAGGAATTGGCCGATGCGTTGCAAAATACCGATAAAATTGTTTTGGTTAAAAATCCGGTCAATCCCGATTTGTCTCTTTGGATTGGCGGTTTGGAGCGATTGTACAATGCCGGCATTAAAAAGTTAGGCGTGATTCACAGAGGTTTTTCAACTTATGAAAAAACCAAATACAGAAACATACCCGAGTGGCAAATTGCGATTGATTTTCAGAATAAATTCCCGGATATTCCGCTGATTATTGATCCTTCGCACATTACCGGAAACCGCGATATGATTTTTCAGGTAACCCAAGAAGCTTTGGATTTGAATTACGACGGCATGATCATCGAAACCCATATCGACCCGGATAATGCCTGGAGCGATGCGGCTCAGCAAGTCACGCCCGCGCGTTTGAAACAAATCATCTCCGATTTAACCATCCGAAAAGTGACCGATGATGCCGATGATTACAACAGTCGATTGTCGAGATTTCGCGTAGATATTGATGAATACGACAGAAAGTTGCTCGAGATTTTAGGCAAAAGAATGAAAGTCGCTGATAAAATCGGAGCTTTGAAGAAAGAGAAAAACGTAGCCGTTTTGCAAAACAAGCGTTGGAATGAAATTCTCGGAAAAATGATTTTGGATGGTGAAGAAAAAGGCCTGAGTGAAGAATTTATCCTCAAGATTTTTAAGGCCATTCACCAGGAAAGTATCAGCCATCAGGAGAAAATTATCAATAATTAAGTTGGGATTAAATTAAATAGGAAACCTGCCGATAGTTTGGCAGGTTTTTTTTGTATCATTGTGCCGCAATAAAAACAACCTATAAATTTTAAAACAACCAAAATGAAAAAAACCTTACTGGGTTTTGTCTTTTTTGTTTGCAGTTGCATAAGCTTGAGTGCACAAAACAAGATTGACAAAATCAACATGACTTACGGTGAAGAATTACCCGAAGACAAACAAAAAATTGTAAAGATTATCGGAGAAGCCGGTAATAAAATTTACGCACTCGGATTCAAAGAAAAGGAAGATTATTTCCTGAAAATATTTGAATCAAGAACCATGAAATTACTTTCTTCAAACCCGATTGTTATTCCTCAAATCAGTGATAAAGAGGTCGATTTTGAAGATGTATTTTTGTTAAACGGAAAACTTTTTGCCATAGGAAGTGTTTACAACAAAAAGGATAAAATTTTCAATCTTGTTGGAACTGAAATTTCTGAAAAAGGGATATTGGGCAAAACATCAGTTACCTTATTCAATTCGGAAGTAGCCAAGAAATCAGAACGCGGCGGATTTTATTTCAAACAATCTCCCGATGAAGGTGCTTTGCTAATCATGCATACGTCGCGTTTTCCTAAAGAAGATGCCATCAAATATGAAGTGAAATTGTTTGACGATAAATTGGCTACGCTTTTCAGCAGTGAAGAGAAAGTGAAATTTGACGACAGCAAAAAAGATTATGAATTTACGATTTCTGATTTTGAGTTGAATTTTCAAGATGATGTTTTCTTGGTCATCAACGAAAGCTACCGCGATTCTAAAAAGAAAGAACAAGTGGAAAAATTCCAAATTCACGCTTTCAAAAGAGCCAACAACTATGCAAAAGAGGTTATAGATATCAATATCAAAGGCAAAGAAATCATCAATTGTAAAATGATGTCAACCAACAAAAACACTGTGCAATTGGTTGGGTTTTACTCTAGTGTTCGTGAAAACGGTAAGGCAAATAAAGAATTAAAAGGGGTTTACAATGCCACTATAAATTTGGCCACGAATGTAAATGACAATTTAAAATTCAATGAGTTTGATTACGCTACCAAAGTAAAATTATTAGGAGAAAGAAGAGCCAAAAAAGGCAAAGATTTAAAACCTTTATACAGTATCACTACTTTAATTGAAAAAAATGACGGTGGTATCATTGTGTTGTCTGAGTTGCAATTCGTTTATGTTGGGCAAAGCTCAGGTATCGGACCATTGGCGTTTACTCCTGTGACCTATACTAAAAATGAGATTATTGTTACTTGTCTTAAACCGGATGGTTCATTAGATTGGAGCAATGTATTGCCAAAAGAGCAGTCAGCTACAGTAACCACTATGTCGTTTGCCTTTGGAGCAGTTGGTGGAAACGGAAATTTTGCAGTAGGAGTAGCCATGGCAATTCCTCTAGCACAAATGGGGAAAGGTCCGGAATATTTAGGCGCTATTCCTATTTATAAGGACGGTATTTTGAATTTACTTTTCAACGATAATGTGAAAAACAAAGGCATTACCGATATTGAAGAAATCAGATCTTTAGGCAATTACAACAATGCGGTTCCATCGGTTTTCATTTTTGATTCTAAAGGACAAATCACCCGAAAAGATCCTGAAGAGGTAATCAAGAACGAATTGGTGCTTCGCCCGGGCGTGTATTACCGCAAAAATCAGAATGAGTTTATCATTTATTCTTCGAGAAAGAAGTTAGATAAATTAGGACGAATGATTTTGGAAGATTAATAAAAAGGCTGTGAAAAATCACAGCCTTTTTATTTGAAACAAACTTTAAACCAGAAACAGTTTCATTTTTTTACCTTTGCGGAACACTAAATTCAAAAAATGACCGGAATCGTTTATAAATCTACCGGAAGTTGGTACACCGTGAAGACCGAAGATAATGCGTTCTATGAATGCCGTATTAAGGGTAAGTTCCGCATGAAAGGTATCAAAAGCACCAACCCGATTGCAGTAGGCGATGTCGTCGATTTTGAATTAGACAAGACCACCGATGAAACCATCGGGCAAATTCACCACATTCACGACCGTAAGAATTATATCGTTCGAAAATCGGTGAACTTATCCAAGCAAACCCATATTATCGCTTCCAATATTGACATCGTTTTTCTTTTGATAACGATTAATAATCCGCCAACGACTACCAGTTTTATCGATAGGTTTTTGGTTACTGCTGAAGCCTATGGAATTGAAGCGGTTTTGGTTTTCAATAAGATTGATACTTTTGATGAGGCGATGTTAGACGAACAGCTTTATCTTCAATATATTTATTCGGAAATCGGATACCAATGTTTGAGAGTTTCGGCCGTTGAGAAAAAGGGTTTGGCAGAATTAAAAGCCATGATGACCGGAAAAGTAAGCATGTTTTCGGGGCATTCGGGAGTGGGAAAATCTACTTTGGTCAATGCTTTGGAGCCCAATTTGAATTTGAAAACCAAACACATTTCCGAACAAAGCAAACAAGGCCAGCACACCACTACTTTTGCGGAGATGTACGACTTGTCATTTGATGCCAAAATCATTGATACACCGGGAATCAAAGGATTCGGGATTGTAGATATGGAGCCTTCCGAAATCAGTGATTATTTCCCCGAATTTTTTAAATTGAAAGACCAATGCAAATTCAACAATTGTTTGCACAAAGAAGAACCGCATTGTGCCGTTAAAAAAGCTTTGGAAGAAGACAAAATCGCTTGGTCACGCTACAACAGTTACCTCAAAATACTGGAAGGCGACGACGAACATTATCGCTCAGACATTTACAATGATGATCGAATTGCCAGCGATGAAACCCGAAAATCATAACCAAGTATGAAAGCGGTTATCCAAAGAGTTTCTCAGGCTTCCGTCACTATTGAAGGTCAGAAAGTGGCCGATATTCAACAAGGATTATTAGTCTTGGTAGGTTTTGAAGACAGCGATTCTCAAGAAGATATTCATTGGCTAACGGCCAAAATAGCCAATCTCAGGATTTTTGCCGATGATAATGAAGTGATGAATTTATCTTTAAAAGACATCGATGGCGAAATGATCATTGTGAGTCAGTTTACCCTTCATGCCTCGACCAAAAAAGGCAACCGTCCTTCCTACATTAAAGCTTCCAAGCCGGAAATAGCCATTCCGCTCTACGAAAAATTTATACTCCAAACGGAAGCCGAATTGGGTAAGAAAGTCCAAACCGGACAATTTGGCGCCGATATGAAAGTAGCCTTGTTAAATGATGGTCCGGTGACAATTGTAATCGACACAAAAAATAAAGAATAAGATTATAAATAAAATCATAATTTTTTTATATTTGGTAAAATTCTTAATAAATGAAGATTACCTTTTTTACCCATTTGTTGTTGTTTTTTTCTATTGCGGTAACCGCCCAAAAAATAGAATACTCGCTACTCACGCTGCCTGACACTTTAAAGCAAAATGCCAATGCCGTCATTCGTTCCAATGAGATGACGATTGATATTGTTTCCCAAAAATCCATGACCATCAAGTCTACTAAAGTGGTTACGGTGTTGAATGAATTGGGAATGAGAAGTTTGGATTTGCATGAGTACTACGATAAAAACACCAGGATTAATAAGATAGAAGCAACGGTTTACGATCCTTTCGGAAAAGAAATAAAAAAATACCGCCGAAAAGATTTCAGCGACACCAGTGTGGCAGACGGCGTTTCTATTTTTAACGATAATCGAGCCTTGTACTTAGATTACACACCTACCAAT
This sequence comes from uncultured Flavobacterium sp., assembly GCF_946482535.1. The sequence continues at coordinate 1,854 of NZ_CAMLRU010000102.1, read as the reverse complement.
TATCCGTTTACGATGGTTTTGGAAACCGAAACCGAAACTTCTAATACCGCTTTTATTCCTTCTTGGAGTCCGTTCGAAGGGTATTTGGCCAGTGTTGAGAAAACAGCGCTGACCATTGTTTACAATCCCGAGTTAAAACTCAACAAAAAGGAAGTAAATTTTGAAGACCAAAATTACATTGATAAAAAAGAAACCCCAACATCGGTTAGCTATTCGGTCAAACATCTGTTGGCCAAAAAAAGAGAAGAGTTGAGCCCCGATTTTGATCAATTGTTTCCTATGGTTTACTTTTCTTTGGAAAATTTCTCTTTGGAAAATGTGGCCGGAAAAGCTACTGATTGGAAAGAGTTCGGAAAATGGTATTACGAGTCATTGTTAGCAGATACTGAAGAAATCCCGGAAGAGACACAACTCAAAATCAAGCAATTGGTCGGTGGTGAAAAAAACCCGGAGGAAATTGCCAGAATTGTTTACAAATTTGTACAAGAAAAAACCCGTTATGTCAGTGTCCAAGTAGGTATAGGCGGCTGGAAACCTATGCTGGCTAAAGAAGTTGACAAGTTGGGTTATGGCGATTGTAAAGCTTTGACCAATTATACCCGTTCGTTACTAAAAGTAGTCGGAGTGCCTTCTTATTACACGGTAGTTTATGCCGGATCAGATGACAAACGCGATATCAATAAAGATATTGCTTCTATACAAGGTAATCATATTATTCTTTCTTTGCCCACAGACAAAGGATTAGTTTGGTTAGAGTGTACCAGTCAAATTAAGCCTTTTGGATTTCAGGGAGACTTTACCGATGACCGAAACGTTTTGATTGTTAAACCAGAAGGAGGCGAAATTGTAAAAACCAAAACTTTTACTGAAGCAGATAATCTCAGAACCATCAAAGGATCCTATCAAGTTTCGGCCGAAGGAGATTTTATGGGTAAGGTAAAAATGATTTCTAAAGGATTAGAGTATGACAACTATTTCACCAGAGAACGGGAAAGTCGGGAAGAGCAAATCAAATCCTATAAGGAAGAATTCAGTAGAATTAACAACCTAAGCATTACTAAAATTGGGTATACCAATAATCCGAAAACTATTGAATTTATTGAAGAAGTCGAATTGACAGCAGAGAGTTATGCCCAAAATTCGGCCGGTAAATTGTTGTTTGCCTTAAATGCTTTTGATCAGAGCAGTTACATTCCCAAAAAACAAAGAACAAGAGAATTTCCTTTTCAAATAGACAGAGGCTATACCCACGAGGCCGAAATTGAAATCAACCTCCCGGAAGGTTACAGTATTGAAGCCAAACCCGATGGTGTTGTCCTGGATACAGAATTTGGAAATTACAAGATTGAGTTTCAAACGGTAAGTCCGACTCAAATACTTTGTAAAAGAAAACTAATCATCAAGAAAGGATTTTACGATAAATCTAAATATGAAAATTATCGCAAATTCAGAGAGGCAGTAGCCAAAAGTGATAACTCAAAAATAGTCATAACCAAATTATAAACAGATGAAAAAAATAATCTTATTTGCCATTTTGTTGGGAAGCCAATTTGCTGTTTCTCAAAAAAGAGAGTTAGGGGAAGTAACGATTGATGAATTGAAAGAGAAAGTTTGCCCAATAGATTCATCAGCAAGTGCTGCCGTATTGTTTAATATAGGGAGAACCTATTTTGAGTATTCCGGTGATGATGGTTTTACAATTGTTACAGAAATAATAACCAAAATTAAGATTTACAAAAAAGAAGGTTATGAATACGCTAACCATTCCGAAAGGTTTTATGTAGGTGGAAATGGTCAGGAAAAATTGGCTTATTCTAAAGCGATAACTTATAACTTGGTCAATGGAAAGATTGA